>CAYRTN010000005.1:0-28931 GCA_964427235.1 uncultured Chthoniobacter sp.
TCACTGTCTGAGTGAAATACCCTTCGCTGATAAAGTTCGGCACCACGTAGATGTCATCGCTATCGACCATGCGAAGCACTTCGCGGAAGGTGGGTTCCTCCTTCCAAAAGCAGCTCGCCACCTCGGAAAAAAGTCCCTTTTCGCGGATCGTTCGGGCATGAACGAGTGTGGGAGCACTGGAGTCCGGGTTCACTGTCGATCCGTGTCCCACTATGATCAGAGCGCTGTTGGTATTCATGATAAGAGATCTTCGCAGACGCGTGCCGCGTCGAAATATTTCTCGGCATACGCGCGAGCGGCCGCCGAGTGATGGGTGTAGTTTTTGTTAATGAGATCGAGGGCCTTCGCGGCCTCCTCGGGATTGTTGAAGGTGATCGCTCCATCGCCCGAGGGCAGATGGTCGCTCCAACCTGTATCTTGTACGACCACTGGCTTGCCGGCGGCGAGGTAGCAGGCGCTCCGGCAGCTGAACCACCCACTGCGCGAGGTGACGTAGCCGTTTTTCGCAATACTCCATTCTCCCTTGGAGCGTGAAAGAAAGTCGTGGTAGGTTGTGTAGTCGGGGAGATAGGTGTCCGGCTCGATGATATGCCAACCTTTCGACTCGAGCATTTCTGTTGGGCGCTTGTTGCCGACGCCTTGACCCATCGCGAGAACGAATTTTTCATCCGAGATTTGGGGTAGATCAAGGAAGCGCTCGAACTCGATATCTTTCTGGCCGTATTTTTTTCCGTGGAATTCCTTGGGTGCGTAGCTGGCCCAGTTCATTACCGTGGTCCAAGCTCCGTCTGCGATATGCGGCGTCGTCGGCGCTGGCGAGGCTGGGCTCCAGTAGTCGAGCGCGATAGGTTGAACCGTGGGACGCCAATCTAGGCCTGCCGTTGGGACTTCACATCCTTTCTGGCCAATATTCAGCCCGAAGGAAAAATGCCGCTCATGCGAGGCCACGCGTTTGGCGTATTCCGATTCAGGATCGGTAGCGAGGCCGATCTGGGTGAACATCGGGTCACCGTCGAGAAAGAGTTTAAGGGGGATGGCGGCCGTTTCGGGTCTCAGCCAGCAGGCGCCAGAGACATTGGCTAGTACATCTGCCGAGGCGATGATCTTTTCGGCTTCGGCGGGATTCGCCACGCCGTGATAGGTCTCGTCGGCGCCATTGCGATAGATCCAGCGGTCACCCATGCCGAACTTTTCCATCACCCGTCCAAGATAGGCCGTATTGTGAGAGCAATCTGCGCTAGGTTCCATTTTTACGGGATCGTAGGCCCAAGTGCTCGTATCCTCGAGATACCAGACATCGTGCCCGAGGGCTCGGAAGCCGAGTGCGTACTGGATATAATCCCACGTCACACCTCCGAAGGCATACTGACCGATCAAGCCCGTAACGATAATCCTCATTGCCTTCGATGCTAACGAGGGGTTTCCTCTCAGACAAGGTAGGATCTCCCCTTACATCCCGCTTGATAGCGATGGGGTGCATGATATGGAGTTGTATTATGTTCAATCGGGGATCTTGGGTTTACGCCCTATTTTTGCTGTTTTGTACTCTCGGCCTTTCTTTTGCTGCCGAAACAGAGTCTGTGGGGAAAACGCCTAAGCCTTTGCCGGATGATCCTGCTCGGATGGAATTGCTGCGTTTGCAGATCTTTTTGGATCAATCGGGATTCCGTCCGGGAAAGTTGGACGGACTCAGTGGCGAGTTCACTCAAAAGGCGGCAGACCGTCTCTGTGACGGGCTAGGTATCCCTCGAGGAAAGATGCCTGATGTTTCCCACATCGCAAATCCGTATCGCCAGTACACCGTGGGTGATGATGATGCCAAATGGGTCGGGCCCACCGCTTCGACTCCAGAAGAGCAGGAAAAACTGAAGGCCTTGCTCTACGGGAGTCTTTGGGAGGCAGTGGCAGAGCGCTTTCATTGCGATTTGAATTTTCTTCAAGAGCTGAACCCGCAATTCAAAGAGCTCGCCGTCGGTTCCGTGATTCGTGTGCCCGACGTGAAAGAGTTTTTGATGGCCGATGTGAAGTTGCTCGAGAAACAAAGATCCGATCGCCAGTTAGCCGAAAAGCAAGCCGCCGCCGCGACTCCCACCCCCGCGCCGGCAGTGCCGCCACAACCCATGGTCGCGCCGTTTGATTTGTCCAAGCCCGTCCAAGCTCCGAAACCGCAGAGCCTGGCGGCGGCGACACCAGTTCCTACACCTGCTCCGACTCCCACACCGACCCCCGAGCCACAGCGGCGCTTGGTTCTTTTGAGGGCCGAGCGTTTGATCGAGGTTTACGAGGGCGATCACATTGTGGCGTGTTTTCCCTGCACTCCCGGATCGACGGAAATCCCCGTTCCGGAGGGAAAATGGAAGATCACGGGGAATATCCTTCTGCCCTATTTCCGTTGGGATAAATCGATCTTGGAGACCGGAGTTCGCAGTGAGACCGCTTACAATCTTCCTCCGGGACCGAATAGCCCCGTGGGCATTGTCTGGATGGGAATCAATCGCCCGAGCGTTGGCATGCACGGCACAAACTCACCGGATCGCATCGGCCGCAACCAGAGTCACGGATGCATTCGACTCGCGAACTGGGACGCGTTTGCCATGTGCCAGTTGGTCAAGAAGGGAACCCCCCTCGAGGTGCGGTGATCGTTTTTTGGGGGCTAGTGGAATAACTGCTTGTTCATCGCAGCAAAAGCGCCAGTGCCCATCAACAAAAACTCACTCATGCTCACCGGTCCGCTGGATTCGATGAGAGTGCCGTCTTTCGTTCTTCTTTGAGAAAGGATGATCGGCGGCAGGTGCCGTGAAATCGTTGCGGCCTTGGGCAGTTTGTTAAGGTCCACCGTTTTTCCGATGGCAGGCATCATGAGCGCCCCAAATCGAAGTACAGGAACAAAGCTGCTGTAGAGACGCTCGAATACGGTGCCGGTATCAATGTAGCAAAAGGCCTCATTCGCGGATTCGTATATGCCCAGAGCCGGCGCAAATGGGGACGAATCAAATAAAGTCTTCTCTCCCGTCGGGCCGTTGGCCGCTTTGGTCACAAAGGTCGCGTCGGTGCCCGCGAGTAAAAACTGATCATTCTGAGCAATGGTAAGGGAACCGTATTGAGTCGGGATCGTGTATAGATCGATAGTGCCGTTTTTTTGAACCGTTCCTCCAGGAACAAGCGGGATGATTTGCATGAGCGTGTCTCTAGCTCGATCTGCATTCTTTATGAGCACGGATAGGAGTGGGGTAGGGGACATGCTGCCTTCATTCCAGTTGGCCATCACTGCGCATTCCGGCGCGAAGCTTGCGGCCGCCGCTTCGGCAAGGGGCTTCGCAATTGCAGCCGTTTGTGGGTTTTCCCCTGACATGGATTCGACCCAAGCCGGAAGAGCCGCAAAGTTCAGCGCAAAATCCATGAACATCGTCGTGTTCGCGCTCGTAAGTTTGATTGCCTCGTGGGTGAGGTTCTGAGCGGCCGCATTATTGTTACTTCTCAGAATAAATATCGCATCACGTTGCAGGGCGCCATCCAGTTTGAGTGTGGCTCCGATGGCTTCGATGGATTTGAGTTGTTCGACTTGTGATGGGATCGACTCGGCCCCCAATGACTGACCGGCAGCGAGGAGTGCGTCGATGGCCCGCGCAGGTTGAATGAATACGAGTAAATCGGGAGTCGCCAAAAGCTCGGAGCAGGCTTTGGTAAATCGGGGATTTTGATCCAGTGAATTTTGGCCGTGTTCGCTCGCCCGATCCAAGGCCGCCTTGAGTTCGTTGAGGTTGGTGGAAAGGAAGCCCCAGCGGCCCGCACAACTCGAGAAGAGGGATCGGTCACCATGGGTTGATTCAAGGATCTCAGCGCCATTGTGGGTCTCTCGCAGTTCGGCCGGTTTCGCTGTCGGAAGTTGTGAGCGAAGCCTTCCGACGCACTTATCGAACTCGTCTTTAGTTCCCCAAAACTGGAACCCCCAAAGCACATCGGCATGCTCGTCCTCGTCTTTTGTGATGGCGACAAAGAGAGACGCTGGTTTTAGTCCGGTGAGAAGTTCCAGGGCCTCTGCTGAGCCTGGTGCGGATTGGAGGTTTTTGAGGGGCAATTCCAGGAATGCCTTCATCTCAGGTTCAATGCCTATTTTGGCCAGTGCCGTATCCCTCCAGCGGATCGCGGATCGCGGAGTATTCGGGATATTCACAAATAAAACACTTTCCGCCGGAGCCAGTGCCGCTGCATCGGATGGCCCACCCGTTCGTAAAAATAGAATGACGCCGCCGAAGAGCAGAACCGCCACTAGGGCCATCAGCAGGAATATTTTTTTCATGGGGGGAATACCTAAATCCAAATTCTTTGACACTGCAAGGGTGCGGGTCGACGGTCGATAATCTATGGACACCTCAAAATTCACCCAGCACCTCAAGCCTGTCTGCGATACCTATAACCGCGAGAACCTTCGGATGATCTCCGATGTTTGTCTTTATCTGGGATTCCTATCCATCATCGCCTCCGTGGCCACATGGTTCACTGCCACGAAAGAAAACCGTGCCTACGGAGAGAGGTTCGGTATTTTCATAGGCCTCTGGGTGCCCAGCTTTTTTATCCTCTCCAGTCGCCTCTCTCGGAAGGCCGACGAGTTAGGCGACATTATCTCCAACCGAGAATAATCAGACGCGCGCTCATTGTTGAGACGCCAATTCAGTCGCGACGAAATTTTGGATTCATCTTAAAAAACTTGATCTTCCGCTTTTCGTCTCCATAATTATTCGTTCAGCGGCTGGATAGCTCAGTTGGTAGAGCAGAGGACTGAAAATCCTCGTGTCCCCGGTTCGATTCCGGGTCCAGCCACTTCCCCTTTATTCATGCGGGACGGAGGGCCTTTATTCCAAAAAGAGGGATGAGATCAAAATGAAGTCATCAAGGACGCTCCGCATTTGGAACAATTCCTGCCGCAATTTTTTGTGAACCAGGTTCGATCTTGAAGGGGCACCCGTTGATAATGAGTGTGTATGCGGAGTTAGAGGTCACATCGACATGGCCCTCGCCGTCAGCAACCAGATCTGTGACAACATCAGCGAAACGGAAATTTCTAATTCCGTGCCTGCCAGTTTGGTGAAGCCTCCATTCCACCACCCGCTCCGTGGCACTCACTGAATGAATCCCGATCACATTCTCGATGAACAGAGAAATGGGGCCGAGCGCTGACCAACCGCAGAAGTCGGGCTTCACGACTTTGGTATCATGGTAGGCGGGGATCGGTTGAATGGGATTGTAGGCCTCCCACAATGTATGTGGAGAATAGTCACGGTAGGTGAGATACATGTGCCTCAAAACTTGCTCGGCGGTCTTGTCGGCCAGATCTCCTTGGCCGTTTTCCGTGAGCGCTCGGATGCCCATGTATGCCGTCGGGAGCCATACGGCGCCCCGCCAGTAATTGCCGGTTTTGGAATCGAAGGCCTTGTCGCTTCGACTCACGCTGACCCAAGGAACAGGGCCGCCTAGGTCCTCTGGATCCCTCAAACGCAGCGCCATGCGGGTCACTTTTTCGGGCGAGGCCATCCCCGCCAGCACTGGCCAGAAAGATGCGGGAGTGCGCACTTTTGAAAAGTGGCCGTCCGGAAGAATGTCGTAGTAAAAGCCGTCCTCCTCATCCCAGTAGTGTTGGTTGACCAAGTCGCGGATTCGGTTGTATTCCTTCTCATATTGGGACTGCAGTTCCGTGTCCCCAATTTCCTTCGCCAGCAGCGCGATGTACTTTGCAGATAGTGCTTGCTGGGAAAGAGCGTCAATGGCCAGAAGACCTTGGGCGCCGAACCGTGGTGAATTGTCCATCCCGCTGGCAACGCCACCCCATTCGAAACCGAGGGGTTGCGGCTTGAGAATGATCGGAACGTCAGTGAACGAGAAACGCTCGCCATGTTTGAGTGATTGGAACCATTGATAGTGTTTCTGGAGATATTGTTTTTCCTTCAAGAGCCAACGAAGGCGGTCCTTGTCTCCGGTCATCTGGAAATACTGCCATTCCACCCAGGCAAAAAGCGGGGGATTGTCCGAATGCCGAATCAAGACCTGATACTTGGAATCTCCTCGGAAATCCGCACGGAGAGGGGCTCCATCGTGGATGGGTGCATAGAAGTTCGAAAGACTTTCGATTCCAGGCAATACTTCAGGAGAGTAGCGGCAGAAGAGGGCCATGAAGCAGGAATCCCAGATCCAAATATACTGATCTGCAAACGCCTCGTCCATGTAGGGGGACTGGGGAAGTCCCGGTTGGCTCAAAATATGCGCATGGGCCAAGTCACAGGCTTTCCAATACAAGTCAACATAGCCTGGTTCTTGGTCAAAAATCGGTTGGGGAAATTTTGAGCGGTCATAGGTGGGCGTCGGAGACGGTGAAGCAGGCGCGGAGGATGACGTTTCCGCTGATGCACGGGTTAATCCAGTTGCCGTGAGCAAAGGGGTAAGGATCGAGAGAAGTAGTAGGGGAACAATGCGATTCACGTGCCAAAGTTACAGGCTGGTAAATCGCAAAGCTACCGATAATTCATCGGCAAAAGCTCACTGGGTGCCTGTTGGATATTGAATCCTGAAAACTCTCTGATTCTTTAAGAGGCTTCTCGTTATGACGTCGGCTTTTTGGATATTCAAAACATTGAGTCCGGCATGAATAATGGAAGATAAAACTGGCCTTGGAATCGAAGGTTCAATTCGATCCAAGGCGTGTGGCTTCTCGTAACCAGAAGCGACGAAATAAGTGGTGGCAATTGGATGAATTTTGTTAAACTAAAGTCGTATGACCCCAAAACCTGTGAAAACAGCCTCCAATATCACAATCAAGGAGTCCAAAATTTTTAATAATCCCAGCGCATCTCAAGCTGAAGGGGATTTGTATAAAACTCTGTCTGATAAAATCGACGAATACATTCTGAAGTTGGGGTATTCGAATTCGCAGACACTTGGAATCGTCGTTCAGATTCTCACTCAGGGCAAGGTGAGGGTTGATTTTCGAAATTACACCGAGAGGTTGCAACTCTTCGAAGATGGAGAATTGTTTACCCGAACGGAGGCGGTCGATATTTTTGACAGGCATATCATCAATATGAAAAAGCCTGCCGCAGCGGAGGATTCTGCGTCGAACATGACGCAGAGAATCGTGATTCAACCCCCGCGCACACACAAGCCAGGGCATTAGCCTAGTGGATTGAATCCAACCTAGGATTGGATGAATTTGTAGAGAATGAACGACGCTATCGGAATCGTGTGAGTGGCATCGGGCAGGGCGAAAGAGGCTCCAATCGCGTAAAATAGTTCGTTGATTTAATGGGGCATTTGCTATCTTGAAATCGTATGTCAAGTAAGGCTGCCCCCCGGACGTCTGAGATCACTATCAAAGAGACCAAACTCGAAAATGAGGGAGGTGCCATGCAAGCCAGTGATAGTCTGTATAAGCCCCTGTCAGCAAAAATCGACGAATACATGCTTAAGCTCGGGTATTCCAATTCTCAAGCGCTTGGCATCGTTGTTCAAATCCTAACGCAAGGCAAAGTGCGAGTGGACTTCCGTGATTTTAATGAGCGGTTAGAGTTGGTGAATGAGAGCGATCGATGCGATCTAGCCCAAGCGGCGGCCTTATTTGAAGAGCATCTCCTCTCAATGCAATACGGCGAAGAACTCGATGACGAACAGAATCCCACGCAAAGGGTGATTGTTCAAACGCCGCGTAACGCTTCTTCTTAAGTGCGCTGTACGGCGTTTTCGCCATGGAGTCTCCAAGTGGATTTACTCTAAGGCGTCGGTGCTCTCGATAGGCCCGTGGAGCGTTTCTAAAGCAAATTGGGCAGCCTTGGAGTGCAAGCGGTCGATGTCAAAGATTTGGCGAGGAGATCCATCGCGGTGGGTGATGGAAATACGATCTGCCATGAACCCTGGATGAGAGGTGACTGAGGCATCACGACAGTCGATTGTAGCAAAAGTGGATCCGCGCCATGTGCGACCGATGAATTGGATTTCCAGTGAGTCTCCGTCGAGTTGAACGAGCCAGCCGTGGATATTCGGCTGCAATAAAGTTCCTTTTCCAGTCACGCAAGGGAGGGCCCAATCGACGGCGTTTTTGTTGCTATAGGATCTTCTTAAAAGCGTGTCCCATCGCGCGGGCAGGGAGGTTTCCGGTGCCTCGGATTTTTTATCATCGGCTGGGCACTTGAGCTTGCGCCAGGCAAACCAGAGGTGCCTGCGAATGCTTCGCAGAAGCATGGGCAGAATGGCGATGATAGCGATGAACACGACCACTGCGATTCCCAGAGCGACAAGCGGACTCCAGGCAATCAAGCTCAGACCGCCCAGCACGATCCCGTCTTCAGCGAGGCTCAGGCCGATATTGGTGAACGGTTCCGGCGAGGTATTTGCGACAAGGCGTGTGCCGGCTTTCGCGAGGTGCGAGGAGAGGGCCATGCTGCCGGCAAGAAGGGCCGCTGTAACCTCAAAAACGGGGTTAACCTCACCCATCGCGACCACGGCAAGAGCCGCTGCTCCCAGCGGTCGAATGAAGGTGTGCACCGAGTCCCAAGCGGTATCGATCCAAGGGATTTTATCGGCAAAAAACTCAAACAAATACAAAATCCCAGCCAACACAATGACGATCGGGTGAGCGAGTACTTCCAGGCCATGCAAGGGGGCGGGGAGGGATACCCATTCGAATCGTACCGCAAGCCCGCTCACAAAAACGGTGAGATATAAATTCAGCCCCGCCAAGCTTCCCAAACTGACGGCTACGGCAAGCGTTTTGAGAATTTCCATAACAAGAATGGCGAGGATCTATCCGCTATGAATTGCCGGATTGGGGGTATCGACTCAGAAAGAAGGAAGTTTCCGGCCGGTCAACTTTTCAAAGGCCTCAATGTATTTTTGTGAGGTCTGTTCGGCGACGTCGATTGGGAGTTCAGGAGCGGGTGGAGTTTTATCCCAGTCGAGGTTTTCGAGATAGTCGCGGACAAATTGCTTGTCGAAGCTTGGGGGATTTGTGCCTGCGACCCACGAGTTCGCTGGCCAGAATCGGGAAGAGTCGGGCGTGAGGCACTCGTCGATGAGGATCACGCGGTCATCCGCAATGCCGAACTCGAACTTGGTGTCCGCGATCAAAATGCCCGCTTGCGCGGCGTGGGAGCAACCATGCTCATAGAGATCGATGGTCTGGTCGCGCACTTGAGTGGCGAGTTCATCACCTAAGATAGCTCGGCATTGCTTCCAAGTGATGTTTTCATCATGTCCCGTCTCCGCCTTTGTTGATGGGGTGAAGAGGGTGTTGGGAAGCTTTGCGGATTGCTGTAAATCGGCAGGAACCTCGTGGCCACCGACGGTGCCTGCGGCCTGATATTCCTTCCATCCAGACCCCGCAATGTAGCCGCGCGCGACACACTCCACTGGGAGGGGCTTGGCTTTGCGAACGAGCATGGATCGCCCTGAGAGTTGGGCCTCAAACGGATGAAGGACGGACGGGAACGCCTCGAATCTCGCGGTGATGAAGTGGTTCGGAATAAAGTCGAGAACGTCATACCAGAATACCGACATCTGTGTGAGGACCTCGCCTTTCCTAGGGATCGCTGTTGGCAGGATGCAGTCGAAGGCCGAAATGCGGTCGGTGGCTACGATGAGGAGGCAGTCGCCTAGATCAAAAACCTCACGGACTTTTCCACTGCGGAGTTTTTTGATGCCGGGAAGATCACATTCAAGAAGGGTCATAAAAATAGATGGTTAGTTTGGGATCGAGGTTTTGTGAGTTTATCAGGGTTCCGGATTCGCTTTGATGAAATTCTGGAACCAAACGCCCGAGGGGCCAATCTCGAGTTGCATGTTTTTTTTGTTAAGGTAGGTGAGTCCGAAATTCGCAGCGTAGCCTTCCGCCCACTCGTAGTTGTCGATCAGGGTCCATGGGAAGTAGCCACGGATATCGACGCCGTCCTCCATGGCCCGGCGCATCTGATTCACATGCTCACGGAAGTAGCGGATTTTTTTCTGTTCGCTTTGGGTGCCGATGCCGTTTTCGGAAATGATTATGGGCTTGGCGTAGCGGCGGTGGACATCGACAAGCACGCTGTGGAGCCCTTCGGGATCGATGAGCCATCCGTTCTGAGTGTAGTTGGAACTTTGCTCTCCTTTCGGACGCAGGATGAAGCGCCGAGCAGACGCGACTTGCGAGTAGTAGTAATTCACGCCGATCAGGTCGACTGTATCTGCGACGCGGTCAAGGTGGTCAAAGTTCTGCCTCTGCATCATATTGTAAACGCAGGCGGTCGGATCTTGGAGGTAGCTCCGCTTCCACTTGGGTAGAGAGTAGATGCCCATGACGAGTGCGCGGGGATCGTTTTTGTGAATGATTGCGGCCGCCTCGCGGAACATGGACACGCTCACGGTGGTCGCCTTTTTCAGAGAGCCTGGGGTGGCCAGCAGTCCAGGAGGCCAGTGCCCTCCAAAATAGCCTATGTAGAGATCGCCATTCGGTTCGTTCTGCGGCACCCACACATCTACGTAGGGAGAGAGGGCTGACACCATTTTTGTGACGTAATCTTTCCAGTGAGCTTCGATGTCGGGGTGTAGAAAGTTCGAGGCGGCCTTGTGTTTGGGATCGTAAACCCAAGACGGGAATGTGAAGTGCCACAGAGTGACGACGGGATTGATGCCGGCGGCCTTGAGTTTGCGCGCCATTTCGACGTATTGGCGAATGGCTTTTTCATTAAACTCACCCGGTTTTGGTTCAACCCGTCCCCATTCAATCCCGAAGCGGTAGTGGTTCACTCCGATCTTTCTCAGGGCAACCAAATCCTTGTTGAAATGCGTCCATGAGAATGTGGCCTCGTCACCCCGAGGTGGTATGTGGCCCTCTTCAGCAAAAATATCCCAATCCGTCTTGAAGTATTCTGGAGAATCCTTCGGTACCCCACGATCCTCATTTTGAAAGCTAGCTGTAGAGGTTCCCCACCAGAATGGTCCAGTGTGGATCGTGCGTTGGGCGGAAGGTTGCCGGTAGGCTTTGGGGGGCATCACGCACCCTGATAGGAAAACGAGTGCGATCAGATTCGTGCGAATCAGGTTGAGTGACATGTCATCAGCCTTATAGATTCTGTGCATGTTGCCTTCAACGTCGAAATGGATCGTTCTTTTTTTATTAGGGATATCAGTTCCGGTTTTTGCGAAGCAGGACGCCTACGCGGAACCAGACAGTATTGTTCTTAAAAGCGGTAATGTCGCTCGGGGAGTGATCATCAGAAATACTTCAACGGCTGTTTTGATTCAAGAGAGGTATGGAGAGAATGAGTATCCCAAATCGGAGATCGTCCGAATCCATGATGGGGCTGATGTCGGATTGGAATTCACCGAAGTGTCTCGAGCGGGGGATCTCCCTTCATGGCGAGTGATGGTTAATGATATACGCAATAATGATGCCATCAAATCCCTAGAGCAGATACCCGCCACCTACATAGATAACGGTATCTATAAAAATGTACCCTATATGTCATTTCGCATTAATAAATTCATTGAGATGAATGTTTATGGCGATCCAGATGAGCCTGCCGCCATCGAGTTTGGCATCTATGGAAAATCTTCGGACAACGAAAAATTGCGCCGTACGCTGCGTAGCTTCATGGCAGGATTTTTAAGTTCCCGCACGGAGGTAGCTGCGATCTATGCGATCCCCTTCGAGGGTGGTGAGAAAAATGTGGGAAAGATTAGCATGAAAATCACTCCTGAAACCGCTCCCGACGCTTATGGAGCGTGGTGGATCTGCATCTACAATCCAAAGACTCTTCATTCGGCAAGACTGTCCGAATCGAAATACAAGTCGCTTACGAAACCATTCGATCAGGTTGTTAATAAATCCGGTCGAGTGCGCAATAAATACTGGCCTGAAAACGATCTGAACCTATCTGTGAAAGTGCGCAAAATGGGCGAAAGAGCTCCGGTTTTTATGCGAGGTTTTTATCGGGACGCGCAGGGCGATTTCCGGCTTCTTTCGGAAAAAACCAAGCCAACCAAGCTTTAGGAAAAAGCTTCGCGAATTTTTATAATTTGGCTGGATAGTGAGTGTCGAAAAGATTAATAAGACTGCCTCATATGGGATCCGACCACAGCAGCAAACTTTCTGACACGTATCTTAATCTCTCCGATGAAGAAAATGGGGAGCTTGGTGACAAAGTGCAGCAAGTGCGGGCGGAACTCGAAAGCCTCAAACAGAAACAAGAGGAAATCGAGCGTGAAAAAGCCCGCTTAGAAGAGCTCAAGCGCCGTCAGGATTCTCTCGATCAAGGTCGCTCCGACCTGCTTGATAAGTTCACCCGCGCACTTGTGGTCGTTCAGAGGGAGATTGAAGAATCCCAAAAACGAGTGGAGCAGATGCACGCCATCCACCAATCCTTCACTCAGCATCTAAGCCACTTGGAAGCGATCAATACCCGTTCTTGGAACCCGCAGGATTTGCCGCGCGAACTTAGCAAGGCCATCAGCGCCGTTGAAGATGCCCGCTCGGAATACATCAAAGCCCAAGCCAAAATCTCAGTGGATACATCTTCGGACGACGCCACTTATTCCACATCCTCCGAAGGTGACTACTCGTTCGAGGAGGAGCGGGGATTCTTTTTTTGGCTCAAGAATGGATTTGCATTTACGTTGCCGCTGCAAGTGATTGCCGTTCTCGCCATCCTCATCTACATCTGGTCCGCTGCCGCTAAATAACACCAATGCGTCTCTCTAAGTTGTCCTCATCGACGAAAGTCACTGACGAACAGAACCGCCTCTCAAAAGTGCAAGAGGGTCTTCACCGCCAAAAGCAAGAGTTGGAGAAAACGCTGCTTCTTGAGGCCAAGAAAGAGCAGGAGCGTAAGAGGGAGTTGGAGCGTAAAAAAGTGAAACTAAATGTGGCTGCCGCTGCTGCACAGGCGCCGTTCGGTATGCCGCGTAGCGGGAAGGCATCCTATTCCCCAAAAGGTAAGCCCCGTTTGGGTCGAGAAGTGCAGAATGATAAGGTTAAATTCCTTTTTCTTTGCCTCGTTTTTGCATTGATCATTGTGATGCTTTGGCGGGCTATCCCGTCCTAGAGGAATCCAGTAGGCCTAAGTTTTTACGGGGTTCCGAAGTTGATGAACTCCAGTGTTCCGTCCTTACGGAAAACCCAATTTGTTTTCAGATGGATAGCGTCCCTTTTCCAACCGGGGCGGGATTCCAGAATGTTTTTTAGCTTCTGCCATTGCCGTTTATAGTCGAGCCCATGGCTCCAAAGATGTCCCTCGTACCCGCAGATGACGGGCCAACCGAGCAGCATCACGGGATTGTTATAGTCAGGCTCAATCGCAATCCGAGAACCACGTGGGACTTTTTGTAATGCAATTTCGGTCGCTGCGAGTTCCGAGCGGTTGATGAGTTTGTATCCGTGCCGACCATCGAGGCCACCAATTAAGGACACTGCGCCGCTGAAAAAAAGAGCGGCACACAGGATCGCTCTCAGCGCGAGTGGGAAAGGCGCGAGAAGAATTTGCCATAGAAATGGGGCGCATACGAGCCACGCCCAAATGAGCATTTTTGTGTTATCCCACTCCCACGGCGCAAAGGCGAAAAGAAAGCCGATGGCGAAAATCCCTAGTGCCGGAAAACAAAAGCTTCGGGATCGTGCATCACCACGAATTGTAACCATCACCAGCAAGATCAACAAAAGCGGCAGGGTGATGCCAAAATTCAGAATCCAGAAGTGTAAGCCCCCATCCGCTTGCATCCATCCCGGCAACCAACGTAGTCCAGATGTGGCAGAGAAGCCGCCGGTGACCAGATAGATAGCGCCCGAAGCCGGAAGAAGTGCGGCTCCCACAAATATCAAAAGGGATTTGCGAGAGGTGGGTTGAAAAATAAATAAGCCAGCCAGAATGAAGCTCAGAGCTAGGAATGCGTGAGCGCTGAAAAGCGGCAAGGTCACATAGAGAAGAAATTGAATTGCTCGCGGAACGCCTGAGCCGTTTCCACAAAAATCCTCCCTCCATGCCCGCAGTAAAAGGAGTCCGCAAGGGAGTGCGTAGAGCAGTCCGCGCTGGGTTACAAACATGGTTAGAAATAAGTTTTTCCAAGCCAGTTCGGTTTGAAAATCCGTGATCGTCCAAGTGCTAAAAAAGGCAAATCCGGCTATCCCGCCGTTGAACAAAAGGGCTGCGATGGAAAACGCTCTTCCCCACCTCCAGAGCGACCAAGCGGTGAGCGCGGAGCCGATCAGTCCAGTCCAGATCAGCCCGCGTTCGACTGGCATCCCAGAGAGAAGGAGAAGACTGTTCCACAAATCCATGCCGAGCGGGTAAACGAGTGGTGAGCCAGTTAAGATCGGACTTTCCGGCCAAAATCCGACCCCCGAAGCGAAGTAGCGAATGAATTGAAGGTGAATCGAGATGTCGCCGAGATTATTCGGCGAGAGGACGCGCCATTCGTCCCCGACACTATAGATCAGCCAGATAAAAGCTCTGAGTGATGCCAAGGCGAATATGGTGAGTAAAAGGACGTCCCATGCGGTGGGGGTCGGAGCATTATCCTCGCTCGTGAACCATGCCGTGAATAGGCCGGCTGCTGCTCCCAGTGAGATGGCGAAATGGGCGCCGGTCGCGGATAGGCCCCCTGCCGCAAATGCCCATCCCATAGCGCCCGAGACAGCAACGGCAACGAGGACGAGGAGTCCCGTCATGATGCGTCCAACGTAGCTCATGGTTCGACGCTCGCCTTTGGAATGATGTTCTGTTCGGTGCCCAGTATTTTAGAAAACCGTGCAGCGGAAAGGTAGGCAGTGCAATCATCCTGACCGCTACGCAGGCGGAACGGAATTTTATGGAATGGCTGGGTGAAGTTTTTTTCCGTGGCGGCTTCCAGCGAAGTATCGACCACCACAAAGTCACAGTCCCAATCCGTCGGCATCGAATCTTTTTTGTAATACCCGACCCGAGTGAAATCTCCGAGCATCCACGGTAATGGATAGTAGCTGTCGAGGATGATGGAGCCCTTCATTTGGTAGCCATCGGGTTGAGATTTGGCGGCAGTGAGGACGGGATCAGTGAATTTCCGTATGTCTTCTAACGTTTGCACGTAGACGTAGGGCTCGCTGTCATCTGTATAAACAAAAAAGTTAAGACGGATCGAGGCCCACAGCGAAACGACTAGAAGTGGTACGGCAATGAGCCAGACGCGGCGGCGGGCACAACGATCGGCCCACTCCTTAAGCAGCGCACCTAGCATCAGATAAAAAGGCCAGATGATAGAAATGATGCACCATGGCGTTTTGTAAGAAATGAGAGAGTAGGCCAGCAAAGTGCCGGTGGAGGCTATTGCAGTGTAGCGTAACCGAGCGTCAGAGGGCCCCATGTAGCGCAGACACGCAATCACTCCCGCCAGTGCTGGCCACTCGTAGCGGGCCATGATGGCGATCCAATAGTAATTGAGCGGGCCAATGAGATCGTAAGTGGTCTTGTGATGTCCGCCCGAGTCCACGCCAGTCTTCACCCACACCGTGAAGGTCTGATAAAGCCCACGCAGTGCACCAAAGTCCCGAAATGTGCCGGAATAGAAAAAGGTGATAAGCAAGGCCGCGAGGCCAACGCCCAGAATCACATCATCGCGTCTCCATTTTTGAAGAGCCACGGGAAAGGCTGGGCGTGAGGGGACGAGATATTGCCAAACCCACAACACGAAGCCGGCAATAGCGAAGCAGCCGAGATGTACAAGGTAGGTTTCCTTTGTGAGAATCAATCCAGTTGCCGCAGCAATGAGTGTAAAGAAATCGCGCCGACTTCCGTTTTGCCAGAGGCCAAGTAGCGCGTGGAGGAACAAAATGGAAAATAAAACCTGCCAACTTTCGTGGATAGAATACCGGCCGTAGAACACCAGCCCCGGCGAAATGGCCATTGCCAATGCCGCCAGTCGAGCCACGCTCGTCCCGAAAAACTCACGGAACCGCAGCATAGCGATCACGCAAACCACGCTGGCGAGGATCGCAGGTAGTCGCAATGCCCAAACCTCACGTCCGAAGAGGGTCTGTGATAAGAAAACAGCGTAAAAATGGAGTGGTCCGTGGTAGTTAGTCGGGTCGTAGCGATAATACCCTGTGGCCGTCATTTGATCCGCAAACCAGCCGTTGATGCCCTCGTCAAAATGAGGGGGCTTGATTTCTATGAGCCAGCAACGCAGAACAAGTGCGATGCAAACAATCACAATCCCTGGCCATGGACTTTTTTCGAATCTAGCGGTCACGTGATGGATTTAAACCCTCTCCCGATGCCCAATCAAGCGCCACGCGTCAGTATTGTCATTCCCGCGAAAAACGAGGCCGTTCGTTTGCCGCCTTCGATTCGACAAATTCGCAGCACATTTCCAGATGAGGCATGGGAGTTTATCATTGTGGTCGAGTTGAGTACCGATGGCACCGAGGCGGCCGTACGTGAAGCTATTGGCGGGGATCCTCGCTTTATCGTTATCGCCAATCCCGTCGCTCGAGGAAAAGGCTACGCTGTCAAAACGGGAATGCTTCGAGCCCGTGGCGATGTGGTTTTTTTTATGGATGCGGATCTCAGCGTGCCCCTGGGGTATATCCCGCAGTTTTTAAATCACGCGGCGGAAGCCGATGTGCTTGTCGGCAGTCGTCGCCATCCGGGCAGTATTATTCGAGTGCATCAGTCCTTCACTCGCGAGTTCTCCGGCCGAATGTTCAATCTTGCACTGCGTCTGGCTGGGATCACCCGCTTGGCAGATACGCAATGCGGCTTCAAAGCATTCCGCCGCGATGCAGCGCAGGCTGTCTTCTCTAAGCTCGAGCAGGATGGATTTGGCTTTGATGTCGAAGCGTTGCTCCTAGCCAGTCAACTCGGGTTTCATGCTTTGGAGTTGCCTGTGGAGTGGGCGGACGTGAAGGGCTCGAAGGTTTCCTTCCTGTCGGGATTCGAGGCCTTGCGCGATGCAATCCTTGCGGCGAGGCGGATCAAGCGCAAATATCCGTCTCATGCCAACTCTCGGAGTTAACATCGACCATGTGGCGACCCTTCGCCAAGCACGCTATCGCGAGCAACCGTATAGCCAAAATGCAGAACCGGATCCCGTGGCGGCAGCCCTTGTCGCTGAAGTGGCGGGAGCATCTGGGATCACCGCCCACCTGCGCGAAGATCGTCGCCATATGCAGGATCGGGATATTTTTCTCCTTCGGGAAAAAATCACGACCAAGCTCAATTTTGAGATGGGTCTCTCGGAAGACATCCTTCGCGTCGCCTTGGCTGTGCGTCCGGAAGACGTCTGCCTTGTTCCCGAGAATCGTCTTGAGGTGACGACCGAAGGCGGGCTGGACTGCTGCGGACGTCGCGAGGTCCTCGCTCCCGCCATGGCTCGTTTACGCAAGATTGGAACTCGTATCAGTCTCTTTATCGATCCGGAGGAATCCCAGATCCGTACGGCAGCGGAGCTGGGTGCAGATTTTGTCGAACTTCACACCGGTGCCTATGCCAATGCCACTGGAGTTGCTCGCGCCAAGGAATTGCGGAATCTCATAGACGGGGCTGCGCTCGCTTGTGAGTTGGGGCTGAGAGTGAATGCGGGGCATGGACTCAACTACGAAAATACGACAGCCATTCTTGCTTTGCCTGGCCTCGAAGAACTCAATATCGGACACGCGATCATCTCTCGCGCTATTACTGTAGGGTTGCATTCCGCCGTTAGGGAAATGTGCGATCTTATCGCCAAGAAGTGACGATGAGGGAGACCGGCTTCGACGCTTTTTTGTTGGGCGTTCTCGAGGAGATCAAGCTCGCTGGACTCACCCGACGTCTCTCGCCGCTCGAAACCCCGCAACTTCCGCGAGTCACTCGTGAGAACGTGAGAGTGGTTAATTTTTCTTCCAACGATTATCTCGGCCTTGCTGCGAATCCGGATCTTCGTAATGCGGCTATGGCGGAATGGGAGCGTGGGGGATTCGGCGCCGGAGCCTCACGACTCATTTGTGGCACGATGGCCGCGCATGAGGAATTGGAAGAGGCTATTGCTGTTTTTAAGCGCACTCCAGCGGCCCTCTCATTTAGTAGTGGATACGCTGCGGCGATGGGGACAATTCCGGCCATCTGCGGGAAAGACGACGTCATCATATTGGATAAGCTGTCTCATGCCTGTCTCATTGATGCTGCGCGATTGAGCGGAGCGATCCTGCGCGTATTTCCACACAATGATCTCAATAAGCTGGAGAGCCATTTAACGTGGGCAGCCCGTAAACACCCTCAATCCCGCGTGCTGATCGTCGCTGAATCCGTTTACAGTATGGACGGAGATCTGGCGCCGCTGAGCGAGATGGTGAATTTGAAAGAACGCTTCGGCGCTTGGTTTTTTCTGGATGAAGCCCATGCCGTTGGGGTGCTTGGCCCGAGTGGAGGTGGATTAGCCGAGCAACTCGGCCTTGGCGACCACATCGAGATCCAAATGGGAACTCTCGGTAAAGCCCTTGGGGCTCATGGAGCCTACATCGCAGGAAGTCGTGCCTTACGGGATTATTTGATCAATCGGGCGCGAAGTTTTATTTTTTCCACGGCACCACCTCCGCCAGTGGCCGCTGCCGCCACCAAAGCGATCGAGATATCACGCGCTCCTGAGGGGGCGCGTCTTAGAGAGTTGCTCTGGGCAAATATCCGCAATCTCGCGGCAGTACTAGAAAGCCCCATGCCCGAGAGTGCGATTATTCCCCAAATTATCGGTCCAGAGATCAAGGCCACATCAGCCTCCACCGCTCTATTGAATAAGGGATTTCTCGTCCCGGCCATCCGTTTTCCAACAGTGGCCAAAGGGGCCGCTAGGCTCAGATATACAGTCACAGCGAGTCATCGCGTTGATGAGATCCAGGCTCTCGGTGCGGCCTTGCGGAATTTGCAATTTACGGATCCTGAGTCTTCTGTCTGAGATTCTCATGCCCATCTTGGAATCTCGCTTTCAGCCCCCGTTTTATTTGAGGAACGGGCATTTGCAGACCATTTTGGGGGCGATTTTGCCGAGGCGGGCGCGAAGCGACATGGTCACGGAGCGACTGGAATTGTCAGACGGAGATTTTCTCGATTTGGACTGGGCCAAGGCGGGGCATCGTCGATTGGCGATTCTTTCGCATGGACTTGAGGGCAGCTCGAAAAACAGTGACATTCGGGGGCTCTCCCTCGCCCTCAACAATGCCGGATGGGATACACTCGCTTGGAATTTTCGGGGATGCAGTGGGGAGTCAAATCGCTGCCTGCAATTTTATCACAGTGGTGAGACGGGCGATCTTACTTCAGTTATTAACCATGCCGCGCGCACTTACCCGAACCTCGCGCTCTTGGGATTCAGCCTCGGTGGGAATATGATTTTAAAATATCTGGGGGAAGGTGATGTTCACCCATCCATTCAGGTCGCAGCAGCCGTTTCCGCTCCGATTGACCTGGCCTCAAGTGCACGGGCGCTCGATCGCCGGCCAGGAAATCAAATTTACCTTCGCCGATTCATGAAAAGCCTGGCCGCGAAAGTTGAGGCCAAGGCAGCGCGGTTTCCGAACGAGATCGATGCTACAGGGGTTCGTGATATTCGGAGCTTTTCCATTTTTGATGACCGGTACACGGCGCGAATTCACGGGTTCCGCGATGCGGAAGATTATTGGCGGCAGTCCAGTGCGATCGGGTATCTGAATCGTCTTCCTATTCCGGCGCTGCTTCTGAATGCAAAGGATGATCCCTTTTTAAGTCCTGAGTCCTTCCCTTACGATGAAGCCCGCAAAAATTCCTGCCTGTTTCTGGAGACGCCCGATGCAGGCGGTCATCTGGGTTTTGTCGATGGGAGAGGCTTTTGGATTGAGCGGCGTATACCTGAGTTTTTGAATCAAATCCTAGAGAAAGCGACGTAATTGGGAGATTTTCGTTCGCACGAGGTTTTGCGGACTTGCTACGGATTTCTCTTCGGTCAATGTGGTTCCCAATAATTGTCGATGGACACCGCGATTCTCCAATTTATCAATCACCAACTTGTCATTCCGTCTCTCGATGTGGTGATGGCATCACTGAGTAGTTGGGCTGTTTGGTGGCCATTTTTTATTTTGGCGGCTGGTATTGGGCTTTTTATGGGTGGCTTCAAAGCTAGGGCGATGATGGTTGTGATCGGACTTGCTGTCGGCGTGTCCGATGGATTGGTCTGCAAAAATCTCAAACACATCGCGTCGCGTCCAAGGCCCCATCAGGTTATTGCAGGAATCCGAACCATCGATCTCGAAAAGGCAACACCCCGCCTCCTTGCCATGGCCTTGCCTCTGCGCATCCGAGTTTCTGCTCCTGAGAACCCCGCTCTTAAGGGAAATTCGTTCCCCTCTTCGCATGCGTCAAACTGCTTTGCGATAGCCACAGTTTGTTTTCTTTTTTATCGTCGGCGCGGGTGGATTGTCTTTTTACCAGCTGGGTTGGTAGCCATTAGCCGTGTGTATGTGGGAGTTCACTGGCCCTCGGATGTGTTGGCTGGGAGTCTGATTGGTGTGGCTTGTGGATGGATTTCCTTTTCGGTTTCCGCTTTTCTCTGGAGGCGGTTCGGACACAGAATAGTTCCATCCATCCATGCAGCCCATCCTGATCTGATCGAATCGTGAAATCAAAAACCGTCTTCGTTTTTCTTGGTGCACTCACCCTCCTGAGGTGTGTTTGGTTGGCTTTTCAGGGCATCGCGCCACAGGAAGCCTACTACTGGATGTGTGCCGATCGTCTTGCGCCGGCTTTTTTTGATGGCCCGCCCGGCACAGCCCTTCTTGTTCATGGCTTGGGGATGCTCACGGGGGATTCTTTGAGTCTCATCCGTCTGGCTTGGCCTATTCTTGGATTTGCTGCGGCCTGGTGTGCTTGGTTGCTAGCCCGATCCTTGTTTGATGAGGCTGTCGCTGGTTGGGTGGTGGTGGCGCTCAACGCCATTCCGGCTTTTAATGAACAATCGGTGACGATTGGTTCAATGATGCCGTCGCTCGTTCTGATACTTGCTGCGGCCTTAACTGTCGCTCAATCCCGAGAGGACATCACGATCAATTGGTATCTCGCGGCCGTATTCCTCTCACTTGCCGCGCTCTTCCGTTATGAGGCCGTTTTATTTTCTCTCGGCCTTTGCTTTTATCTGCGCAGTTCGATCTTTGAAAAGGATCGGAGTACAATCATCTCCTGTGCGACATTGGTTTTATTGCCCCTTGTTTTTTTGTGCGCTCCTCTGGCATGGAACGCGTCATTAGGGTGGGTGCCGATTGCGGGTGGGACTTTGCAAACGCTCTGGCAGCCTCGTTTCTCCACATGGGGGGCCGAATTGGCTGAGTTTTTCAGGCTTTTCTCATTTGGGATGGGAATGGTGATCTTTGTTGGCTTCTTTTGGCTGATCAGGGCTTCGAGAAAAAGCGACGAATACCAGTTTCTGCTCGGCTTTTGTGCCCCTGGAGTGATTTTGGCGATTTACGCGTTTATCATCGGTGGGTCTATCGCGCCCGCCGCTTCCCTTGCCTTTATCCCGGTTCTGATTTTCCTCAGTGCTCAAGGAATCCATCGGAGGTTCATGCCTGTGGTGGGAACGATCGTAGTCTGTTTAGCCCTTTTCTCATCGGCATTCATGCTGCGGCAATCTGGTGTGATGCGTGGGATGTGGACAGCGATTGCTTCGGAAATGAACATCGCCAGTCGTGATATGCCCGCCAGTGTGGGAGGGGGCTTCTTGGTTGCGGAAAATGCCGACCAAGCTTCCATCTTGGCCGTTTATTTCAAAACCAGAACGCAAACTGCCTATCCCCCAGTTTTTGTCACCGAATCACCGGCCATCAGTAGTCAGTTTGGTCTCTGGCCGTCCTATGCCGATTTTATTGATTCCGACAAGATAGCTGACGAATATTTCACTGAGCAAAAAGGCGTAAATCCCTTTATCGGAAGGAATGCGCTTTTTCTCGGATCCGAGCTTCCTCAAACGATCAAGGGAGCATTTGCTGAAATCCGCCCGCTCCGCCAAATTCAACTTCCCAATGGTCCCCAGTTGACCGTTTTTCTTTGTTTGGACTACCAGACTTTGCCGCTCTGATTTCGGTATGGTTTTTCAAGCCCCGGCCAAGATCAATCTCAGCCTCCGCATCCTCGGCAAACGTGCCGATGGCTTTCACGAGATCGAGACCGTTATGGCTCCACTCTCACTTGCGGACACTCTCGATATCGAACTCGGGGAGGGGAGTGGTGTCGAATTCACCTGTAGCGATACCTCGTTACCATTGGACGGGACAAATCTCGTTTGCCGTGCGGTTGATGCTTTTTCTCGGCATACGGGACGACAATTCCACGCTCGGATTCATTTGGAAAAAAAAATCCCACACGGCGCTGGTCTCGGCGGAGGGAGTAGTGATGCGGCTTCCACTCTCAAGGCCCTCAATACGATTCTTGGATCTGGGCTTTCTGTTGACGATTTGGAGTCGCTAGCTGCGACGCTCGGATCCGACATTCCTTTCTTTATCCGCTCCTGTCCTGCTATCTGTCGGGGTCGCGGAGAGCTTGTCGAGCCGCTTGAATCCTTTCCAGAGGCTAACGTCTTGCTGGTAAAGCCTCCGTTTCCTATTCCGACGCCGTGGGCTTACGGAGCTTATCAAAAAAGCAATAAGTCCGCCGAAACTTTTCGCCAATTCCATGGTTCCATCGAGTTGATGAATGGTCTCGAAGCGCCGGTTTTTTCGAAATACCTCGTCCTGCCCGTCCTGAAGCGTTGGCTGCTTGATCAAGCCGGCGTTATGTCTGCGATGATGTCTGGATCGGGATCCACTATTTTTGCGATAGTGAACAAAGATGCCGTTGATCTCGATGCGCGCTTGTTGGCCGAATTTGGGGCCCCTTTTCTTTTACATCGCTGCCAACTTATGGGCTCATCGCCTGTGGGACTTCACTGATGGACTCTCAACCCGAGTCCTTAACCGATGACGAGGATTTCGCTCTCATGCGACGGGTGGGTATGGGCGATGAGGCTGCCTTTGAAAAACTGATTGAGCGTCATCAGTTGAGGGTCATCGGGACGATTACAAAAATGCTCGGCAGTTTCGAGGGTGCCGAGGATCTTGGGCAGCAAGTCTTCTTGCGCGTCTGGAATAGCGCTTCTCGCTATCAGGAGACGGCCAAATTCACAACTTGGTTGCTCACTATTGTTCGTAATCTCGTATTTAACGAGGTTCGGCGTCGTCAGCGCGGGCAATGGCTTACGATGGAACATAGTGATGGTACTCCCCGAGAGTTTCTTGATCCGAACGCACGCACGGGTGCACAGCAATGTGATCGCAGCGAGTTGAGTGAAGCTGTCGATATGGCTATTGCGGCGTTACCCGAGGCCCAGCGTATGGCCATCATCCTTCGCCGTTACGAGGAATTGCCCTACGAAGATATTGCGCAGGTTTTGAAAACCACAGTTCCTTCGGTGAAAAGCCTGTTATTCCGAGCCCGTGAGGAATTGCGACTGAAGCTCGCCCGTTTTCTAAGCGAAGAGTAAAATCTCGTATTCGTTCTAAATGTCCTTGTGCGCGGCATAAAATGGACTAATGGTTATTTTGTTTTGAGAAGGTCAGCCAAGTCGCGTCCTGCATCAATAATCGCTAAACCTATCTGGTTTCAGCGAAAGTTTCTCCACCTCCACTTTACTGCATTCATCACGCTCGAGATGTTTGCTTAACTCAACCTCAGCCATTAAAAACATGCATCGTCCTACACCTTTGGAGTCAACAGATGAACAGGGATTTTTCTTTCCTGAACTTGCGCCAAGCGGCGGAGTTTCCTTTGCTGGTTTAGCCAAGAATTTCGTTCTCGATACGAACGTGCTCGTGCACGACCCACATTGCCTCAACCGGTTTCAGAACAACCATGTTTTCATTCCCGTCGAGGTCCTCACCGAGTTGGATAACTTTAAAAACGAACAAAACGAACGTGGCGCAAGCGCTCGACGGGTCCATCGGTTTTTGAGCCAAATATTCAGTCACAATCTGACCAATGTGACCGATGGAGTTCCCACCTCTGGCGGCGGATCCATTCGTATTCTGGTTAACGAATCGGCTCGCGGAGCTAAGCCTACTGCGGCGATGAAGCGTTTCCTCAAGATATTTCCTGATCAGGATCGCATGGATCATCGCATTATGGCGGCTGCACTTGCCTTGCAAGAACGGGAGGAGGCACCCACGATCCTTGTTACCAAAGACCTCAACATGCAATTACGGGCGATGGCGATCGGCCTCCAATGCGAGGACTATCTCAGCGATAAAGTCGCGGAACAGGATGTTGACGGCAATGACATCCGAAGCATCCCCGTCGAGGCCCACGAACTCCAAAGATTCGGAAGTTCTGGTGTTATCACCCTCCCGGTCGAGCGAACGGGGGCAATGGAGATCAACGAATACGCCCTCCTTCAAGTGTCCGAGGGAAAGTTGCTACCGGCGCGTCACACCGCTGACGGTGTTTTTACTCGCCTCAATATCCCGTCCCATTTGCAGATTCCTCGTGGCATTGAATTGCGGCCAGCCAACTCGGGACAGCAGTGCTTTCTCGATGCGCTTCTCGATCCCGACATCTCGCTCATTACGTGCTATGGAAAAGCCGGTACTGGAAAAACATTACTTGCTGTCGCGGCGGGGCTCTTCATGACCGGGAGGCAGGAATTTAATGGAATGACCGTAAGTCGTCCCGTCGTCGCGATGGGAGATACGCTGGGTTTCCTACCCGGCACATTGAATGAAAAAATGCATCCTTGGCTGCAGTCGATTTATGATGCGTGCGAACTTCTCATGCCGCTGAATCCGACAAAAACTGACGGAGTGAAGCAACGCCCTTTCAGCGATCGCAAAAAGGATGCCGCTGCTGCAACGAATGGCGCGTCCCACAGCGGTCATCAAAATCCCATTGTGAAGCCGTATGTACAACTCATTGAACGCGGCCTTTTGGAAATTGAAGCCCTTTGTTACATTCGCGGTCGATCGATACCCAATCGATTCTTTGTCCTCGATGAGGCGCAGCAACTCACACCGCTTGAGGCCAAAACTGTTGTGACCCGCATGTCGAGGGGATCCAAATTGGTCATGGTCGGAGATCCTGCCCAGATTGATAATCCCTATGTGGATAGTCGCTCCAATGGCCTTGTTTACACACGCAATCGATTGAGAGGTCACACACTCACCGCTCATATTTCCCTCACGAAGGGCGAGCGTAGTCCGCTAGCTGAGATCGGAGCCAGTCGGATGTAAGGCCCCTTTTTCCAAAAATTGTCTTTGCTGGAGTGAGATGCCAGAGGTAGATGTTCCTTATGTTCACGTTCCTCATTGCAGGCGGATCCTTGATCACCACACTCGTTGAGCCACCGCTCCCCGAATTTCAAAACCACCTTCTTAACGGAACTCCCGTCGCTGCCAAACAAGTTGTATGCCGCGACCGCTGGGGCACACCGATGATGCCTGACGGAAAGGGAAGTTATAGTATCTCGGCGCCCCCTAACCAGGCCTACATTGATCGGAGTCTCATTCAACCACCCCGTACATCCGCGCCTGTTTATCGGCCGGGGATCAGCGCTCAAAGCGCATTGAGCCTTGTTGCTCCTACGGCAGCTCCGTCGGAAGGCGCAAAATAAGCCCCGCTGATTCATCGAGTGCCGTCGCATCTGGGATAGGGTATTTGTGACCACGGATTGTCCAAAAGGATCTTTCAACGCGCACTGGTTTGCTTTTTTCAATGCGCTCACCTTCCAGATCGTCATTGGGACGCCGCTCATTCTTTATGCGAAAAGTATAGGGGCGAGCTCGACTGTTTTGGGGCTTCTCGCTGCGGCCACGCCACTAATGACAATGTTGCAGTTGCCGGCTGCAAAATACCTGCCGGTTTTCGGCTACCGACGGTTTGTCTTATTGGGCTGGGGGGCACGGACGGTTTTTATTTTTTTCATAGCGCTCATTCCTGTGCTGGGATTTCTCGATCGGACGACCAAGCTGGCGCTATTGGTTTTCTGCATTCTGGTTTTTAACATGATGCGCGGCGCGGCTTCGGCGGCATGGATGCCGTGGATAGCCCTCTTGATTCCCGAGGAGGCCAGAGCGCGGTTTTTATCGAGAGATCAGCTTTTTATGTTCTCCGGTTCTCTGCTGGCTGTGCTGGTATCTGCCTTCTTGATTGGAGGAGAAGTCGCCGCTTACGAATTTTCGTTGGTCTTCTTGTTGAGCGGCCTTGCGGGTAGCGTGGCGTTGTATTTCATCAAAAAAATTCCTGATGTTCATGCTCCGGATGCCGTGCAGCAATCGTCCCAGCCCGTTCCTTGGAAGACGATTTTCCTGTATCCGCCCTTTCTAGCGCTTCTTTTGTTCAATATTCTTTTTGTGTTCGAGGTTGGAAGTCTGGGGGTTTTTACCGTCCAGTATTTAAGGGATCTCCCGGGGTTCAATGACGCGGTGGTATTGTACATTTCCTGCCTTTCCTTCATGGGTTCACTTCTTGTGCTGCCCTTTGTTGGCGTATGGTTGGATCGATTTGGGAACAAAGCGGTCCTTTTTGTTTCCTTACTTCTTTTTGGTGCCGTGATTCTCGGCTGGTTTTCCCTTGCGGCAGGGCTTTTGAGACCGCAAAGCGGAGTTGTTTTACTGGTCAACTTTCTTGCTGGTGTGGCGGGGGCTGGCTTCAATGTTGCGAACTCTCGAATGGCATTTGCCATTATGCCACAGGCGGGGCGGGATCATTTTTTTGCGCTTTTCAGCGTTATTACCAGTCTTGGACTGGGAGCGTCTCCGGTTTTGTGGGGGATCTCGTTGGATTATATCGGGACGTTTGAAGTCATCACGGGGGCATTCCACTGGCATCGACATAGTATTTATTTTGGCGTCCTTTTTGGACTCAACATTCTCACGCTTCTGCAGGTTCGCAAACTGCACGAAACAGCGGCAAAAAATCGTGGCGATGTGCTCGCCGAACCTTTTAAAGAAGCTGTTTAACGAAGGCTTCGCGGTCGAACGGGGCAAAATCGGTTTCCTTTTCGCCGGTGCCAATGAAGCGTGTGGGAATGCCGAGTTCCTGTTGAATGGCCACGGCCATGCCGCCTTTGCCGCTGCCATCGAGTTTGGTGAGGATGACTCCGGTGAGGCCGATGGCTTTGTGAAATTCCGTCGCCTGGACTAGCGCGTTGGAACCCGTCGTGGCATCGAGGACAATCCACTTTTCGTGAGGGGCATCGGGATCGTGCTTGCTGAGTGTGCGAGCGACCTTAGCGAGTTCCTGCATGAGATTGCTTTTCGTGTGGAGGCGTCCTGCCGTATCGCAAATGAGGAACTCGATATTCCGGCGATGCGCGCTATTCCAAGCATCGTAGCAAAGGGCTGCCGAGTCGCCCTGATATTGGCTTTTCAATACCTCGATGCCCAGACGCTCACCCCAGCGGCAGAGTTGCTCGATAGCTGCGGCTCGAAAGGTGTCCGCCGCCACGAGGAGACAGGAATGGTGATGGGATTTCAGCCAGTGCGCAAATTTCGCGGCCGATGTCGTTTTACCGGTTCCGTTCACCCCGACGATGAGAAAGGTATTGGGCTTGCCCGCCAAGGGGGACGGCGAGGGTGGGGTAGGGGGGAGGATTTTGAGTATTTCCTCGCGAGTCACTTCAAGAGCGGTTTCGCCAGTCACATCCCATCCGCGAGCGCGGAGAGCTTCCAAAATGTGGCGCGTCATGGTGACGCCCAGATCGGCCCGAATCAGCAACTCCTCGAGTTCATCCCAGTCCACCGGCGCACCAGTGAATTTGGCGAGGAAGCTTTTAAAAAATCCCGCAGCCATTGTTTATTGGACGGAAGGTTTGACGCTCGCGCGAAATTGCTTGCGGATGTTATCGAGCACCCCGTTGACGAACTTGCCCGAATCTCCGGTGCTGAATTTTTTAGCGATTTCAATCGCCTCGTTAATGGCTACGGCCGGAGGCACATCTGGGCAATGGAGGAGTTCGTAGGTGGCGACGCGCAGGACATTGCGATCCACGGCCGAGAGGCGATTAAACTCAAAGTTCAGCGCATTTTTTCGGATGGCCTCATCGACACTCTCGCGGTGGCGCATCCAGCCTTGCAGGAGCGCGTCGCAAAAACGGCGACCGCTCGGACTCAGTCCCCGCATGTCGTAGAACTCGGTTAATGCGGTATCGCTTTCGTCCCCCTGCATTTCACGTTGGTAAAGATATTGTGCCGCTGCTTCGCGGGCGTCGCGTCGAAGACCCATATTATTTATTAAAAACTAACAGATTGCGTGTGGCGGATACCGCCGCTTTTGCGGCTTCCACTCCCCGGTTGTGCTCGGTTCCCATGCAACGGGCCTGAGCTTGTTCCATGTTATTCACGAGTAAGACCTCATGAATCACGGGGAGTTCGAATTCGAGGGAAATATTTAAAAGCGACTTGGTGACCGCATCGGCAATCAGGGAAGCATGTGCGGTTTCCCCTTGCAGGATCAAACCCAGAGCGAGCAGAGCATCGTAGCGTCGCGATTTTGCTGCCGCTTGAACAAATAAAGGAATTTCAAAAGAGCCAGGCACCCAAAAAACATCCACGACAGCATCTGGTTCCAAGGAAATAAGCTCCGCTGTAGCATGATCCGCCAAGGATTGAACAAGATCCCGATTAAACTCACTCGCCACGATAGCATAGGCCCTCGAGGACTTCGGATCTACGCTTGGACGTGTCGGAAATTGTTTATCCATTTCCCCTGATTTTCGCGATTTCTCAGCTTCCTGCAAGGAAACATCGTGAGCTACCAATGCGATCAGATTAACCATCACTCGTGTACGATCTGAGGCAGGGAGACGTTAGCATGAAAGACCGAATTATCTTCTGCCACTGCTCGCTCCTTCTGCGTATTATCGGTGCACTATGTTCGAGCAAGCCTTCAAAAACATCGACGACGTTCTTTACAAAGACGCTGGCT
>CAYRTN010000006.1:0-26446 GCA_964427235.1 uncultured Chthoniobacter sp.
CCCTATTTGAAAATGTGCATCGAGCGACTGCGCCCGTACATCCCCTCGCTTTCGATAGAAGTCGCACCGATGGAGACAATCGATTACCTCCCCCTCGTTGGCGCCGGAGCGGAAGGGCTTGTTGTTTATCAAGAGACCTACCATCGCGAGACCTATGCCCAAGCGCATGTGAATGGGCCAAAAAAAGATTTCGACTGGCGACTGGATTGCCCTGAACGCGGTCACGAAGCCGGCTTCCGCCGGATCGGCATCGGCGCGCTTTTCGGACTTTGGGATTGGAAGTTTGAGGCGATTGCCCTCGCTGCCCATTTGGAATACCTCCAAAAAGTCTGCTGGAAGTCCCAACTCACCGTCAGCCTGCCCCGCCTCCGCCCTGCCGCTGGCGAATACGAACCTCAGCATCCGCTCGGCGACCGAGAATTCATTCAACTGATCTGTGCGCTCCGAGTCACATTTCCCACCGTGGGCATCGTCCTGAGCACGCGAGAACCCGCTCCCCTGCGTGATTTGCTGGCCCCTATGGGCATTACGATGATGAGTGCTGGTAGCCACACAGAACCGGGCGGGTACACCGGCCAGGGCCGCGAAGCCCTGCATCTGACCGTCAAAGGAAAAATCGTCCCAGATAGCGGCGGCGATGCGGCCACCGAACAGTTCTCGATCTCCGATGACCGCGATGCGCGCAGCATTGAAAATCTTCTCACTCAACTCGGGCTGGATCCGGTTTGGAAGGATTGGGACAGCGGCATATTGGGAGCGGCATGATCGAGATTTTCATCAATGGAGAATTACGATCTTTCCCGGCCGTTCACACGATCACCGATGTCGTGAGCGCATTGTGCCTCGTTCCCTCCATGATCTTCATCGAACACAATGGAAATGCGCTCCGGCGGAGCGACTGGCCAACAACTCCCGTGACGCACAACGATCGCCTGGAGATCCTGCAGGTCGCTGCCGGCGGTTGAGGCGAATTGTTACAGATTCTTAACATTTCAAGGATTCCCAAGGATCCACAGCCAGCGTGAGTTTGTTCACAACCAATGACCAAACGCTACCGCACGGGCTGGATATCCGATGTCCATTTGGGAACGCGAGGCAGCAAAGCCGCAGCGCTGCTCGAGTTCCTCAGAGACACCGAGTTTGAGAAACTCTACCTTGTTGGTGACTTAGTCGATATATGGGCTCTCCGACGCGGTATTTACTGGCCGCAAGATCACAACGACGTCATTCAAAAACTGCTCCGCAAAGGCCGCAAGGGCACCGAGATCATCTACATTCCCGGCAACCACGACGAGTTCCTTTCGGGGTTCCATGGCAATTATGCCAGCGTGACACTTCAGAAAAATGCGATTCACACCACCGCAGATGGTCGCCGACTTCTGATTATGCACGGCCATGAACTCGACAACGTGGTTCAAAATCTCGGTTGGCTAGCCCACCTCGGAGATATCGGCTACGTCATGCTCATGCGCTGCAATGGAATCGTGAATTTCTTCAGGCGCCTCATGGGGCTCGGACACTGGTCACTAAGCGCCTACGTGAAAGCGGAAGTGAAAAACGTCGTCAGCTTTATCGGAAAATTTGAGGAATCCATCGTCCGGTATGCTCGCGACTACAAGGTCGATGGCGTTCTCTGCGGGCACATTCACACGGCCGCCGAGCGAGAATTTGAAGGCATCGCCTACTACAACTGTGGAGACTGGGTAGAAAGTTGCACGGCTATCGTGGAGGAATCCGATGGTCGGATGTCCCTCCTCCGCTTTGACCCTCATGCCGAAAGCGCGAGCGTCTTAAACGAATCTCCCGAGCGATCCCTTTACTTGGATAACTCCAGCATCCGGCGAACCGAACGCTCCGCCTTACTGCGAACATCCTCCGGGATGTGAATCTGGGGCTCGAGCGTAGCGAGACAGTCGCGCAGCTTCTCGAGCGTGTTCATCTTCATGTAGCGGCAGTCCGCACAGGCGCACTGGTCGGTCGGGCCAGCGATAAAGTTCTTCTGCGGCACCTCACGGCGCAAGCGATGAAGCATGCCACTTTCCGTGACAATGATAAAATTCTTCGCCGGATTATCCCGACAAAACGTTACCATTTTTTCTGTCGAACAAACCTCGTCAGCAAGCAACCGAACAGCGTGAGTGCACTCGGGATGAGCCACCACAACGGCATCCGGGTGCTCGGATTTGATACGGTTAATGCTGTCGCGCGTGAACTCCACATGCACATAGCAACTGCCTCGCCAGAGATCCATTTTGCGACCAGTTTGCTCCATCACCCAAGCGCCGAGATTTTGATCAGGCACAAAGAGGATATTGCGATCCGGCGGGGCGGCCTCCACGATTTTCACGGCGTTGCCACTCGTCACGATCACATCGGCCAACGCCTTCACACCCCCACTACAATTGATATAAGCGATGACGTAATAGTTTTTTTCACGATGCTCGATGAGGTAATCGGCGAGCTTCTCGGCAGGACAGGAATCCGACAGCGAGCAACCAGCATTGAGGTCGGGGATGACAACGGTTTTTGACGGACTCAAAATCTTAGCCGTCTCACCCATGAAGTGAACCCCACAAAAGGCAATCACATCCGCCGAAGTCTCCGAGGCCTTGAAACTCAGGCCCAGCGAATCTCCTACAAAATCGGCGACTTCCTGGATCTCGGCAATCTGGTAGTTGTGAGCCAGAATCACGGCATTCCTCGCTCGCTTGAGTTCCTTAATTTCTGAAATGAGATCGTGGGATGCTGTCATCATGTCCTGAAAGATGCGCAATCAGGGGACCGCAAGCAAGCACGGCATGATTGACCGCAGGCATGAAATTCCGTAATCCTCAGTCCGTGAAAAATCCACGCATTCTCCTCCTTGCCGGTATCCTCGCTCTTTGCGCAGCCTGCCAAACGACACCTAAAACTTATGTCTCCACTTTTGATTCCGTGGATTTGAACAAAGACGGCCGCTTGTCTAAGGAAGAAGCGAATAATTACCTCGTTCTCGGGGTCTTTGACGTTCTGGACGACAACCACAACGGCGAACTGACCCTTATCGAAGCCTCCGCCGACAAGGATCCCACGATTGCTGCTGAGTTTAAAAAACGGGATAAAAATGGCGATAGCGTGATCACCCGCGCCGAAGCCCTAGATTTCGGTCTCAAACAAGGAATCGCCAGCAAGGTCTTCCCGCAGGTGGATACAAATAAAGACGGCTATCTCTCGAAAAAAGAGGTCCATGTCTATTACGCCGCACGCGAAGACAACCCCTTCTGATTTCCTCATCCCCCCATGGAATCGCCCATCGAGCCGGCGCCGACACTTGGCAACCGCTACACCGTCGATAGGGAAATCGGATCCGGTGGTGGAGGGTCTGTTTATCTTGCGCATGACGCCGTTTTAAACCGATGGGTTGCCATCAAGCGAATCCATGACGACGGCGGCAACGCGAATATAGCTGCAGCTGTTCGCGAAGCCACCCAACTCGCCAGCCTCCAGCATCCCAATATCGTCACCATCCACGACTTCTTCAAAAGTGGGGAAGACATGCTCGTGGTCATGGAACATATCTCCGGGCAAAATATCGATCAACTCGAGGGCCCCATGCCCGTCGATTTTTTTGTGGATTTTGCACGCCAATGCTTGAACGCACTTGGGGCGGCTCATTCGGCAGGGATTGTGCATCGCGATATCAAGTCGGGGAATATCATGCTCGCACGACTGCCCTCCGACGACTTTCAGGTCAAGCTACTCGACTTCGGTCTAGCAAAGGCACAACCCGAACCCATGCTTCAAACAATGGATCAGTCGGGCGCTGTTCTCGGATCCATTTTCACGATGGCTCCGGAGCAGTTTAACTGTCAACCGCTCGATCAGCGAACCGACCTCTATTCTCTAGGATGCGTCTTTTATCAGGCGCTCACAGCGGAGCGGCCCTTCAAGGGAAAAACGAGCCCGAGCGTCATTGCAGCTCATCTTCAAAACGACTTCATTCCCCTTTCCACTTTACGACCCGACATGCCGAGCGGTCTTTGCTCCTGGGTCGAGAGACTATTTGCCTGTGATCCGTCACACCGCCCGCCAAGCGCCAGCGCGGCAGCAGAAGCCCTAGCTCAAATACCGCTCACTCCCCCTCCTGCTCTGCGCCCCACACTGCAACCTCCACCAGCACCAGTCAAAAGCGCCCCATTTTTTAAGTCTGCGCGATTCGCGGTTGCCGCGCTTTCGCTTTTAGCCGTTCTGATTTTCGCAACCTTTGCACTCGATGGAAAACGGATCTTCGCGGCCCCACAGAAAAAGGATGAGGAAAGCAAAAAAACTCGCGACACATTCACAGCGAATGAGCGGAGCGCGATCACTGCGATGGATGGAAAAGTGATCACTATTACCGGTACCATTGCCCAATTTGGTGAGGAGGGCGCGCATCGCTTTTTGACCTTCGAAGGCAGCACCAGTCGCGATGCGATGCTTTTTTTTGATACCAACATCGGCGAATTTCCTAAATTTCGGTTGGTCAAATTTGTAGGGCAGAAAATCCAAGCCAAGGGCAAGGTTTGCCAAACCGACAAAAGATTAGTCGTGGCCATCTCTGCGATGGGCGATGTCGGTATCGCTCCCGCTGAAGCACCAACACCCAAGCCGGAATAAAAAACATCCAGCACCATAAATAAGATTTTTAGCCCCTTGGCTGAGAATTTGAGTTTTCTTCCCTTTTTCTGAAATAAAACCCAGATTCCCAAACCTGCATGAATCTCCACATTTTCTCATCGGCATTAGCTGAAAGAACACCCACCGAGCCGATGCCGCTCCAGAAAATCTTCCCCCTCTTTTTATGAGCACCTCGTTCACTCTGGAATCGACGGATTTGGCAGCTCGCGCGGGAACCCTCCAAACTCGCCGCGGTCCGGTTCAGACACCAGTATTCATGCCTGTCGGCACGCAGGCCACAGTCAAAGCTATGACTCCCGAAGAACTCAAGGAAGTCGGCGCGCAAATCATTCTTGGAAACACCTACCACTTGCACGTTCGTCCCGGCGAGAAGCTCATCTCGCGCCTCGGCGGCCTTCACCGCTTCATGCATTGGGATGGTCCGATCCTCACGGATAGTGGCGGATTTCAGGTTTTCTCGCTCGCAAAATTACGCAAGATCTCCGAAGAGGGTGTTCGTTTTCAGAATCACCTCGACGGCACGCCGACTTTCATCGGGCCTGAGACCTCGATGGAGATCCAGCGTGACCTTGGTTCGGACATTGTGATGCTGTTTGATGAGTGTCCACCCCACCCTTGCACTCACGAAGCGGCGGATAAAAGCCTCGACCTCACCTTGCGCTGGGCTCGGCGATGCAAAGATTGGTGGGCCACCCAACCGGAGGAATCCCGCCCGCTGCTTTTCGGTATCACCCAAGGTTCATCCTACCCGGATCTCCGAGAAAAAAGCGCCCGTGCGTTAGTGGATATCGGATTCGACGGCTACGCGATCGGCGGAGTCAGTGTGGGCGAACCCGAACCTGAGATGTTTTGCGCTGTTGAGAGCGCCATCCCATTCCTGCCACACGATCACGCCCGCTACGCGATGGGCTTGGGAACCCCTCCCCAGATCATCGAAATGATCGCTCGCGGGGTTGATATGTTTGATTGCGTGCTGCCCACCCGGTTAGCCCGAAATGGCACCGCCTTCACGGCCAAAGGAACGATCCATCTCAAAAATGCCCCCTATGCGGAAGATAGTTCTCCCATCGAGGAAGGTTGCCGCTGCTATGCGTGTAAGAATTTCACCCGCGCCTATCTCCGACATCTGGTCAAAGCGGAGGAAATTCTCGGCCTCCGACTCATCAGTATCCACAACCTGCACTTTTACATCGGACTCGCCAGAACCGCCCGGGAGCACATTCTCGGTGGGACTTTTCAGGATTTCCGAAAAGATTTTGTCGCAAACTACGCCGTCCGCTCCACCGAATAACCTGGCCTTGGAATAGTGGCGTAGGGCAAAAAAACCCGCCAAACCTACCCTTGCTGCTTGACCATGGTTGGAGGAGCGCTCATATTTGACGATTCCAGAGAATGAAGCGTTCGGGGAGGATCCCGTTCGCTGTTGTGCTCTGGAATCACCGATTTATGAATTCCGATCTTACGACAATGCTCGATTACCTCGAGCGCGAAAAGGGCATCAAGCGCGATATCCTGGTGGAAGCCATTTCTACAGCCATCCTTGCGGCATCGAAAAAAACCTTCACATCCGGAACCCGCGAACTTCGCATTGAGATCAACCCTCAATCCGGCGCTATCAAAGCCATCGCCAAACTCATTGTCGCGGAAAAACCAGCCAACGCCCACGAGGAAATCTCTCTGGCTAAAGCCCGATTGATTAAATCTGATGTCCAAGCCGGCGAAGAACTCGACGTGGAAGTGACTCCAAAGGATTTCGGCCGCATCGCTGCACAGGCCGCCCGCCAAGCAATCAACCAGCGCCTCCGTCAGATCGAGCGCGAGATGATTTATGAGGAATTCAAAGATCGCACCGGCGATATCGTCACCGGCACAGTGAGCCGCTTTGACCGATCCGATGTGATCGTGGATCTCGGCAAATTTGAAGGTGTGATGCCGAACCGTGAGCGCGTCATGACTGAGGAATACAACGTCGGAGACAAGCTCCGCGCCTACGTCGTCGCCGTCGAAAGCGGATCCCGCGGACCAGAGATCATCCTTTCCCGCAGTCATCCGAACTTCGTCCGCCGCCTATTCGAACTTGAAGTCAGCGAAATCGCCGACCGCACGGTTGAGCTGAAAGCCATCGCCCGCGAGGCAGGCTTCCGCACAAAGGTCGCCGTCCATAGCGCCGATGCCAAAGTCGATCCTGTCGGTGCCTGCGTCGGCATGCGCGGGGCTCGTGTCAAAAATATCGTTCGTGAGCTCAATAACGAAAAAGTCGATATCATCCGCTGGGATGCCGATCCGGTGAAATTCGTCACCGCCGCGCTCAAACCCGCCAATATCCGCGCCATTACAGCCGACGAAGAGAAGAAGCGCATCCGCGTCCTCGTCCACAAGGACGATCTTTCCCTCGCTATCGGTCGCCGTGGACAAAATGCCCGCCTCACCTCAAAAATGACCGGTTGGGACGTCGATATCGAAGAAGATAAACGGGATGCCCAAGTCATCCAGAACCGCACCGCTGAGGCCGCCCATTCGATGGCCGATATTCTTGGCGTGACCGAAGAAGTCGCCCAACAGCTTGCCAGCGGCGGCATGAACTCGATCGAAGTCATCCTCATGTGCGGAGCGGATGATATTGCCGAGGTTCTCGGTGCAGATCTCGAAACTGGTCAAAAAATCCTTTCAGCGGCACAGGCAGCACAAAAAACTCCCGTCGCCTGAGGGATATGAATACGTCTCCCCGGCTCCAATTTATATATGGCAGAGAAAATCAAGAAAAAACCAACCGGAGAAAAGCCGGCAACATCGCGCAGGACTTCGGTAACGACCCGTTCCGCGCGCCCACTGGCTGAAGCCCCCGCTGACGCTGCCGAGACCGCTCCTGTCGAGCCCAAAGTCCAAGCTCCGACCGTTGATCTTCTGGCCCCTGTCAAAAAAGTAAGAAAAGCCTCCGGCGCAGCCTCTCTCCAGCATTTCATCCGACCCCTTACAGACAAGGCTCCTCCCAAACCTCGCCCAGTACCAAAACCAGAACCCGTCGCGGAAACTCCCGCCCCAGAAGCACCCGCGGAAGAGGTTATCGAGACCCCGTCCGAGTCTGCAGATTCCGGCAAAAAAGTTCTCCACCTCAAGCCTCCGATCATCGTCAAGAATCTGGCTGAGCAACTCGATCTCAAGCCCTTCCAACTCATCAAGGAGTTGATGGCTCTCTCGATCTTTGCAAACCTCAACCAGACTATCGAGCCGGATGTAGCGGCTAAAATCTGTGATATGCACGGCTTCGTGCTGGAGAGGGACCGCAAGGACACCTCAAAAGGTCACCACAAGGTTGAGACGAAGGTCGAGGCCCCCAAGGCTCCCGAGCCACCCAAGGGCGATGTACTGAAAGCTCGCGCGCCGATCATCACTTTCATGGGCCATGTCGATCACGGCAAGACCTCACTGATTGACGCCATTCGCAAAACTCGCGTCGCCGCCGGTGAAGCTGGCGGAATCACTCAGCACATCGGGGCCTATAGCGTTAATCGCAATGGTCACTCCATCACATTTTTGGACACTCCCGGCCACGCCGCTTTCACAGCGATGCGAGCACGCGGTGCAAACGTTACGGATATTGCCGTTATCGTTGTCGCAGCCGACGACGGGCTTATGCCTCAAACCATCGAGGCCATCTCGCACGCCAAGGCGGCGAAGGTGAAAATCGTCATCGCGATCAACAAAATCGATCTCGCCAGTGCCAACCCCGACCGCGTGAAGAAGCAACTCCAAGAACGCGGACTCACTCCTGAAGATTGGGGTGGCGATACGATTTGCGTTCCCGTGAGTGCCACAAAAGGCACCGGAATCAATGAACTTCTCGACCTCATGTTGCTCGAAGCCGAAATGCTCGAGCTCAAAGCTAGCGAGACTCTCGACGCCCGATGCAGCGTCATTGAAGCACAAGTCGAGCAAGGCCGCGGCCCGACAGTCACCGTGATTGTTCGGATGGGCACACTTCGTTTGGGCGACGTCTTCATTTGCGGAAACTATTGGGGGAAAGTGAAGCAACTCATCAACGATCTCGGCAAACCGGTCAAAGAAGCTGGTCCATCCATGCCGGTCAGAGTTCTCGGCATTAGCGGATTACCCAATGCTGGTGATGAGCTGATGGTGATGGACTCGGAGAAGTCCGCCCGTATTCTCAGCGAAGAACGCGTCGCAGACTCCCGTGATACCAAGTTGTCCGGCGCTCAACGCACGACTCTGGAAAACCTCTTTGCAAATCTGGCCTCGGATGCGAAACCCACACTCAAGATCATTCTCAAGTGTGACGTTCAGGGCTCACTGGAAGCGGTGATTGGATCTCTCAAGGATATCCCACAGAAAAAGATCACCCTCGACATCATTCACTCCGCCGTCGGTCCGATCACGGAATCCGATGTCATGCTCAGCAGCGCTTCGAATGCAGTGATCATCGGCTTTAACACCAAAACCGAGAACACAGCAGCCCAAGCCGCCAAGCGCGAAGGCGTTCAAATCAAGCTCTACAGCATCATTTATGAGCTGATCGACCAAATCCGTGAATCGATGAGCGGCTTGCTCTCACCGGAGTTGCGCGAAGCTATCATCGGTCATGCCGAAGTCCGCCAAGTCTTCGATCTCACCAAAGGTCGTGTGGCCGGTTGCATGGTACTCGATGGTCGCATCGCTCGCACAGCCCGCGCCCGCGTCCTTCGCCGCCGCCAACCGATTTACGACGGAGGTCTCGCCACGCTCAAGCGTTTCGCGGACGACGTCAAAGAGGTTCGCGCTGGCCTTGAATGCGGCATTAAGCTGGGTGACTTTTCAGAATACCTGCCTGAGGACATCATCGAGTGCTACACGCTCGAGAAAATCCCTCAGCAACTCTAAAAAATCACGCGGCGGTTTCAACCACCCCGCCCAATAGACTTATTCTGTATGAAAAACCGCCTCGCTAGAGTGTGTGAAGTCATTAAACGTGAACTGAGCGCTCTCTTCCTTCGGGACATTGATTTCGGCAACCTTTTAGTCACGATTAGTTCCGTAGATATCACCCCCGATCTCAAACAGGCGCATGTTTTTATATCCGCCCTCGGGACCAAGGCGGAGCAACGCCGAGTCATCGAACTCCTCGAGCACAACCGTGTTTTGATGCAGAGCCAGATGTCCAAACGTGTCAGGATCAAACACACCCCACATCTCAACTTCCACATCGATGAGGCCATGGAGCGCGGATCTCGGGTATTGAATGTGATGAATGAACTCGGTCTTATGGAGATCAAACCCAATGCTGACGAAGAACTTTGATGATATTGCCCAGGCGCTCCAAAACGCGCGAACAGTCGGTGTAGCCAGTCACATCCGCCCGGATGCTGATGCCTTGGGGTCCACGATCGCCTTCGCTCTTTGGCTGAAGGATTGCGGGAAAGAAGTCACCGCATGGAATGAGGAAGGCTCGACCTCCAAATTCCATTACCTGCCGAAAAACGAAATCGTCACTCTTCCGACAAGCACTCCCCAAAAATTCGACATTTTCGTAGCCCTCGACACGTCGGTTAAAAACCGCCTCGGCATTGTGTTGGACTCGATCGCGCCAGGCACCCCGCTGCTCAACATCGACCACCATGTGAGCAATCAAAATTTCGGCGACATCAATTATATCGACCCGACAGCTCCAGCAACCGGCCAGATTTTATTCGAATTTTTCCGTCATGTCGGAGCCCGTATCACACCGGAAATGGCCGCTAATCTCTTCGCCGCAATTTCAACAGATACTGGATCGTTCCAATATGCAGGCACCAACGAGAGGACGTTTGCCGCTGCTTCCCATTTGATTTCCTGCGGAGTGGACGTACCTGGACTATCGCGCTCCATGTACGACAGCCAACCCCGCCGCCGCTTTGAGCTTCTACGGTTTGCTTTGAATACGGCTGAGTTCCATTGCGACGACCGCATTGCCACCTTTTCGCTTCCGTTGGCCGAAGTCGAACGCCTCCAAGTTCTGCCCGAGGACAATGAAGGTATTATCGACCACCTTCGCTCAATCGAAGGCGTTGAGGCGGCCGTCTTTTTCGAGGAACTTCCCGAAAACAAAGTTCGCGTCAGCTCGCGATCCAAAGACCCCTCGATCGATGTTTGCAAAGTCTGCGCAGTCTTCGACGGTGGCGGACACCCGATGGCAGCCGGCGCCCGTATGGATGGAACACTGGAAAATGCCAAAACCCAATTTTTGAAAGTTTTATCGAATGAGATCAGGAACAGACATTGACGGTGTATTATTAGTCGACAAATCGCAGGCGATGACGTCGCACGATGTGGTTGCGATCACTCGCCGCTCGCTCAACACCAAAAAAGTGGGCCACTGCGGCACACTCGACCCCTTGGCCACAGGACTTCTGATCATTACCATCGGTCGGGGAACAAAAATCCAAGATCTCCTCATGAGTGAGGACAAAGAATATATTGGAACCCTCAAGCTGGGCGAGGAAACGGATAGCCAGGACTCGGACGGCCAAGTCACGAAATCCTCACCTGTCCCCGAATTCACTCGCGAGCAGATCGATGCGGCCTTCGCCAAATTCCACGGCGACTTCTACCAAACTCCCCCGATGGTGAGCGCGATCAAAAAGGACGGAGTCCCGCTCTACAAGCTCGCCCGCCAAGGCAAGGTCGTTGAACGCGAACCCCGCTTCGTCCATGTTTACGCGCACGAGATTCTCGCGATCCGTCCCACGGAAATTGATTTTCGCGTTGTCTGTAGTAAAGGGTTTTACGTTCGCACCTACGCTCATGAGATCGGAGCCGAACTCGGTTGTGGAGCCCACCTCAAAGCCCTCCGCCGCACCAAATCTGGCCGATTCAGTGTGGAGGGAGCCATCACTGTCGATGAACTCAAAGCGGGACCATTGGATGCCGTGGCCCAACGCGTCTTGAGTCTTCCTGCCGTATCCCGACTCCGCGGTGCCTGATGCGAATCCTGCATTCCATCGACGAGTTGGGGGAAATCGGGGATCTCGTTGTTTTGGCGGCGGGTGTATTTGATGGTGTCCATCTCGGGCATCAAGCCGTTCTGCGCACGGCCCAGTCTGCCGCGCGAGAGATTGGTGGGACAGCCGTGGCACTCACGTTTGACCCTCACCCCGCCGCCGTGCTGCGCCCGAGCGAGGTTCCTCAACTTCTGACCTCCACCGAATCGAAGTTGAGTTTATTTGAGATGCTCGGCATCGAAAACACCCTCGTCGTTCGCTTCGATGCTGACTTCGCTGCCACAGAAGCTTCCGACTTTATCCTTCAGCTTACCCGGGCCACCCCGCACCTCGCAGGGATTTGCATCGGCAGAGGATGGATGTTTGGCAAAAACCGCAGCGGCAATGCCTCGCTCTTAAGAGAAATGGGCCAAGGAAATGGATTTTTTACCACGGAGGTGGAACCCTTCAAAATCGGTGATGCCGTGGTGAGCAGCACACTCATCCGCAAAGCCCTTTTGGAAGGCGATCTCCGTACGGCCGAAATCATGCTCGGGAGGAACTACTCGCTCTCCGGCGTCGTTCTTCCAGGCGCGCAACTCGGCCGCAAGCTCGGCTTTCCGACAGCGAATCTTGGCTTGAATAACGAACTCCTGCCTCCGAATGGAGTTTATGTCGTGAGAGTCAATGCCTCCGAACAATCTCTGAACGGCGTCGCCAATCTAGGCACTCGACCGACCCTCGGAGAAAATTCGAAGCGCGTCTTAGAAGTTCACATTCTCGACTTCTCCGGCGATCTCTACGGGCAAAAAATCGACGTCCAATTCCTCGAATTCCTTCGACCCGAAATCCCATTTGAAAATGTAAACGCTCTCAAAATTCAGATTTCAAAAGATGTGAATGCAACCCGCGAATGGTTCGCGAAAATGGGACACCCACGATGAGCTCGCAATGGGATTTTCCGACTCATAATGAAACCTTCGATTCCGAGGGAAAGCCCCGCGAGGTTTACCGCGCCCTATTTGATCGCCTGAACGAAATGCCACGCCCGCAGGTGCGCGCGTTGGATGATCAACTCGAGGCGACCATGCGCGAGATGGGTGTCACCTTTGACATCAAACGCGATCGCGTTTGGGGCCAACGGGCTTGGTTTTGCGATCTCCTTCCTCAGATCTTCACTCCCGATGAATGGGAACCTCTCACAAACGGCATTCGCCAACGCCTTAAAGCCTTTGAGTTGTTTCTTCAGGACATCTACTCGAAAAAGCAGATCCTCCTCGATGGGGTGATCCCGATAAATCCTGTGCTAGGGAGTCCGTTTTTTCAGCGCGCCGCTACCGGCCTCCCATTACCTGCTGGGGCCTACCTGCACCTCAGCGGAATGAGCATTTGCCGTCTTCCCGATGGGCAACTGGCCGCGAAGCACCACTATTTCAGTAACGCTTCGGGCATGTCCTACATGATCCAAAACCGACGCGCGCTCACGAGGGTGATCCCCCAGTCGTTTCAGGATACCGGCATCCTTTCGATCTCGGATGTGCCAACCAACATTCTGGAAATGCTTCGCTCGTTTTCGAAGGAATCCGATCCGATGGTCGTCCTGCTTTCGCCGGGACCGCTAAGCCCCGCTTATTCCGAACACAGCTTTCTCGCCCGCCGAATGGGCATTCCTCTAGTTCAAGGTGGCGACCTGCTTGTTTTGAATGACGAAGTCTATCTCAAAACTGTTTCCGGCCTAAACAAGGTGGACGTCATTTACACACGTGTCTCCGACCAATGGCTCGATCCGATGGTTTTTCGCCGCGATTCGATTTTGGGAATCCCGGGACTGGCACACTGCGTCAGAAGGCAGAGCGTGGCCGTGATCAATGCGATCGGATCCCAGATTTCCGACGATCGGGCTCTTCTCCCCTTTGCCTCCCAGATCATCCGATACTACCTCAACGAACGCCCGATCCTCCCCTCCGTTTCGACCTACTGGATGGGAGACATCGATCAGCGCGAGCTTGTGATGGGGGATTTGCAAAACTTCACCATCCGCCCGCTCTCCGGCGAGCGCATCCTCCTCGGTGGCGATGGGCGACTACCTAGCAACGAAAAGCTAGAAGCCGCTAAGTTGGAAATTTTAGAGAACCCCTCCCAATTCGTCGCCCAACCGCAAAACTGCGATGCCGAAACCATTTCCTTTCAGGATGGAGAACGCTGCAAACGCCGACAAGATCACATTCTCTTCGCCCAACGCAAGGCCGACGGATCCTATGAAGTCTTCCCCGGCGCACTCACCCGCGTCTCCACATCAGAATCGGAATTCACCTCCTCCGAACTGGGCGGTGGAAGCAAGGACACCTGGGTTCAGGTCGGCTTGCATAAAGAACGCGATGAGTGGGATCCCTCTCGCCAAATCGATGCCAAAATTCCAGCCCACGGCGTCACCAGTCGCGTCGCAGAAGCTTTTTACTGGATCGGTCGCTATCTCGAGCGCGCCTACGACCTCGCCGGCATGGTGAGCGTCATCGAGTCTCTCGAAATCGAGGAACTCAACCCCACGGAAAGAATGAACTACCGCCCAGTCTGGAACCGCATTCTTCCGATGCTCGAGGGCGCCGGCAGTCCGACGAGGCGGACGATTTCCAGCCCAGCAGGACGCTACCGCCTCACATTGGACACCAGCGAACCCGGATCGGTCGTGAGTACCATCCTGCGCGCGGCGGGGAACGCGGAGTCTGTTTTGGAAACGCTCAGCCTCGATGCTTGGGGCGTCTTGAGCGTCTTGAGGAACCGCTTTCGAAACTCCCAGTTTGCTCCCGATTCTAGCGAAGAAATCCTGACCTCCTCGAGCCGACGCCTCTGCGATATCGCCCGCCAGTTGATCCCTCAGTTTTTCGGAACAGCTCAGTGCACGATGCTCTCCGACGATGGGTGGAATTTCTGCGAAATCGGGCAACTGATCGAACGTGCGGCCATCACAGCCAACGCCGTCACATCGATCACAAAACCACTCCTGCAGCCTCCCACTGGTAGCGGCAGCGATCACGCCATGGAAATCCGCCTCTCGGCTTTTCTCCGCTTATTGAACAGCCGCGACATCTACCGCCGCGTCTATCAGATGCGCATCGAGCCATTGCCGCTTTTGGAACTCCTCTGGACGAATCCCGTCGCCCCGCGATCCGTCGTTCACTGCCTCACAAGCTGCGTCGCTCGCATCCGAGGAAATGAAAAAAACCTGTCTCCCTCAACTGGACGTGCCATTGCGGAGATCGAAAACCTCATCCAGTCCATTCTGAGCACCAATTGGGAGACTCTCTTGGCCGAGCAAAAGCCGCTTAAACAGGGGAAATCACGACTTCAAATCCATTGTGAGGGACTTCTTAAGCGCCTGCTCGCACTTCACACAATCATTTGCGATAGCTTTTTGAACCACCAAGTTCTCATGCACGCGGAAACCAAACCGCTTTTCGAAGACTAGCCTGCGCCCTATTCTGCCTAGCCTAATGCCCGCGCTCGTGCCAAATTAAGACGCATTTCGAAGTCGCTTATGAAAATTAAAATCACCAAAGAAACGCTCTACACTTACGAGGACCTTGTTTCTCTTTCGCCACATACCTTGAGAGTTTATCCCCGTGTGGACGTACACATCAAAGTCGATCACTTCGAGTTGCAAAGCAATTCGGACGCCCAGATTCAGTTCCACCGAGATCTCTTTGATAACATTGTTGCCCATTGCTTTTACCCACACACCTCGAACCGCCTAGGTTTCCGCACCATCATAGAACTCAGCGTTCAGGAGAAAAATCCCTTCCAATTCCTCCTCGACTCGCACGGTCTAAAAATTCCATGCCAATACAAGGAGGAAGAACTCGCCGTACTAGCTCCCTACATCACCGTGGCCGAAAATGCCAAGCTCCCGTCCCCGCTTGCGCCCACAGTTCCTCGCCCGACCGTTGAGACTTTGGTGAATATCAACTCCTGGATATTTGAGAACATCACCTACGAACGCCGCGAAGACGCGCGCCGCCACACGACCGCAGAAATCCTCAAACGCGGATCCGGTTCCTGCCGCGATTTTTCAACCCTGCTCGCCGAGTCTCTCCGACAAAACGGCCTCGCAACACGCCTCGCCAGCGGCTTCGTATGGGAAGGTGACAAGCCCGAGGAAGATAAAAAGGCTTCAAGTGCCATGCACGCCTGGGTGGAAGCCTATCTTCCCGGCGCTGGGTGGATCGGCATGGATCCCACAAATGGGGTTCTTTGCGACCACCACTTTGTCACTACCGCCGTCGGACGCACCCAATCAGACATCGCTCCGGTCAATGGCAGCTATTACTCGAACAAGCCCGTCACAAGCAGTCTAGTGACCCGACTTTTTCTAGAAAAAATCGCCTAAACGTATCCCTCTGCTCCTTGTGTTCGTATCTTAGAAAATGCTGATTCACTCCCGACGATAATCGCGCAGCCCCAATGATGAATTTTTTTAATAATTGCACGGCCCTAATCACGGGGGCCTCATCCGGCCTTGGTGAAGAGTTTTCTCACCAACTCGCACCCTATGCTTCCCGTCTCATCCTTGTGGCTCGTCGGATCGACCGCTTAGAGTCCCTCGCCTCCCACCTTCGTGAACTCCACCCCAACCTCGATGTCAGGATTTTTGCGGCCGATCTCACGCTGGCGGAACGCCGCCACGCCTTAGCCGACTGGCTCACCGACGAAGACATCGAGGTGAACTTCCTTGTGAACAACGCCGGACTAGGTGATCACGGACCCTTTGACACCAGCGATTGGGACCGTGTGGAAAACATGATCGATTTAAATATCACCTCACTCACCCACCTCACTCATCTTCTGGTGCAGGGAATGCTCGAAAATGGCCGTGGTGCGATCTTGAATGTCAGCAGTGTGGCGGGCTTTTTTCCAATCCCACAAATGGCGGTTTACTCAGCAACCAAAGCGTACGTGACAAGTTTCTCCGAGGCGCTTGCTATGGAGCTTCGTCCCCACGGCATCACGGTCACAGCGCTCTGCCCCGGTCCAGTGCCCACCGAGTTTTTTGACACCGCAACAAGACCAGGAGAAGAAGACCAATCCTCCCATTTCAAAACTTTTCCAGCCATTGTGGTTTCTGCGCAAGAGGCTGTCAGGACTGGCCTCCAAGCTGTGGCTCGGGAACGCGCTCGTGTCATTCCTGGCCCTCTTCTTGCTGCTGCGGTAGCCGTCGCCTTGGCTATCCCTTTTTGTATCGTCCGCAGGATCCTTGCGATGAACTCGGCAAAACTTTAATTCTACTTACGATGACCAATCACATCCAAAATGCCAACGGAACGGAATCCCAAGAGATTTCCTTCGCCGAAGCATTTGAACTGATCAATCCTCACCTCTACACCGTTGAGGAACGCATCCGTGCCCAAGCCAAATCGTTCGACCCAGCCGTTGAAGGCTATGTTTCCTATGTTTGTGGTGCCGGTGGAAAGCGTCTGCGGCCGGCCCTCGCCCTCCTTTCGGCAGGTGCCACGGGAAAAATCACCGCGAGCCACGTCGATCTGGCTGTGATTCTGGAACTGATCCACATCGCCACGCTTGTCCACGATGACATCATGGACGGGGCGGAACTCCGCCGCGACCAAGCCTCGGCGAATGCCAAATGGGGAAACGCCATTACGGTCCTGCTCGGCGATTGCCTCTTTGCCCACGCCCTTCGCCTTTCCACAAATTTCAGCAACAGCGATATATGCCGCCGCATCGCGGATGCCGCCTCGGAGGTTTGTTCTGGAGAAATCATCCAGACCCAACGCCGCCACGACCTCAAACTCAGCACTGCGGACTACTACCGCATTATCGAGATGAAGACGGCCGCCCTCTTCACCGCCGCTTGCGAACTCGGCGCCTTCATCAGCGAGGCGAGCCCAACAGTGATTGGGTCGCTCAAGACTTATGGCACCAAACTCGGTGTGGCTTACCAGATCTACGACGACATCCTCGACCTAGCCGGCAATGAAGATGAATCCGGAAAAACGCTGGGCACGGATCTTCAAAAGGGGAAGTTCACTCTCCCCGTTCTCCTCATGCTCCAGTCTGGAAAAGACGTGGGCGAACTCCGCGAGATCCTTCTCAACGAGGATAGCGAACGCGCCGAGGCGCTCACCCAGATGCTTCGCGAGGCAGGAACGATCGATGCCGCAAAAAAGATTGCCGAGCGACTCATTGGAGAATGCCTCGAGCAATTAAACGGCATTCAGGACAACCGCTACGCACGCGGATTGCGCTCGATCCCAGAGCACCTTCGCCACCTCCTCTCTAAACTTTAAGAGAAGAGGTTCGTTTCCAATATCCGCGAAAAATCTTTTTTAATCCTCGTGTGCAAGCGTCGCGGAGATGAAACCGCGGAAGAGCGGATGCGGAAAGTTCGGCTTGGATTGGAACTCGGGATGGTATTGGCAAGCGATATACCAAGGATGTCCCTTAAGCTCGACCAACTCGACTAGATCTCCGTCAGGTGATGTACCGGAAATAACCAGTCCCTGACTTTCGAGAGCTTCGCGGTATTTAGAATTGAACTCGTAGCGGTGACGGTGACGCTCCGGAACCTCTTTTTTGCCGTACACTTGATAGGCGAGTGTGCCTTCCTTGATTTTGGTCGGCCAAGTGCCAAGTCGCATGGATCCGCCTTTGTCCGTCACATCTTTCTGCTCCTCGAGCATGGAAATGACAGGGTGCGGGGTATTCGCATCAAACTCGGTGCTGTTCGCTCCTTCGAGCCCACAGACATGACGCGCAAACTCAATCGTCGCGACTTGCATTCCCAGACACAAACCAAGAAACGGAGTACGTGATTCGCGGGCAAAGCGGACCGCTTTGATCTTACCCTCGACACCACGATCGCCAAATCCCCCAGGAATAACGACACCCGCCACGCCGTGAAGATATTTTTCCGCGCCTTCATTTTCGATGCTTTCGGCATCCACCAGCACGAGGTCGATCCCGCAATCCAGTGAAGCGCCAGCATGCGTGAGGGATTCGTAGATACTCTTGTAGGCATCCTGGAGCTCGATGTATTTCCCCACGATCGCGACTTTCACGCGCTTCTTCGGAGCAATGAGCCGGTTAACATATTTTTTCCAATCCGTCATGTCAGGAGCATGCGTCTTGAGAAGGAGAAGACGGCAAACAGTGACGTCTAAGCCCTCGGCTTGGAGATTGAGCGGAGCCTCGTAAATGGTGTGTTCCACGTCGCCGGCTTCGACCACGGCATCCAGTGGTACGTTACAGAAGAGGGAGAGTTTCTCGCGCACTTCCTTAATCAGCGGCATTTCCGTTCGGCAGATAAGAACCTGGGGTTGCAGGCCGATTTCACGAAGCTTGGCGATGCTTTGCTGCGTGGGCTTGGTCTTCAACTCTCCAGCGGCCTTGATGAAAGGCACCAACGTCACGTGCATGATGATCGCGTTTTCCGAACCGACTTCCAAGATGAACTGACGAATCGCCTCTAGGAATGGGAGCCCCTCGATATCGCCTGTGGTGCCGCCGATTTCCGTGATGAGGATGTCGCCACCCGAGTTCTCACCCACCTCACGGATGCGCGCCTTGATTTCATCAGTGACGTGCGGGATTACCTGCACGGTCTTACCGAGATAGTCGCCACGCCTTTCCTTAGCCAGAACGGTCTCATAGACCTGACCGCTGGTGAGGTTGTTCGAGCGCGTGAGCACGCAGTTTGTGAAGCGCTCATAGTGTCCCAGATCGAGATCGGTCTCCGCTCCATCGGCCAAAACATAGACCTCACCATGCTGAAAGGGATTCATCGTGCCGGGATCGACATTGAGGTAAGGGTCGAGCTTTTGAAGAACCACCTTCAATCCACGCCGCTCCAGCAAAGTCCCCAGAGAGGCTGCCGCGAGCCCTTTGCCGAGTGAACTCACCACTCCGCCCGTTACAAAAATGTATTTCATGTGGAAGCATAGTAAGGAGTGCTACGAGAAAAATCCAGCCTCCCGATTCCCAATCCGCAATGATGTCCAACGGGAAACAATGACTGACAATTCCAAGCCCTCGGGTTAGTTTAATCCAATGGCCGGCAAAACTGCGCCCTCGACTCTAGGAACAACTTCTGCGATCGAGGATTACCTTGAGCGAATAATGGAATTGATGGACGAAAAAGGCTACGCCCGCGTGGTCGATATCGCCGCTCGCCTCGGTATTTCGCAAGCCAGCGTGACCAATATGGTCCAGAAACTCGATGCCGAGGGCCTCATCAAATACGAAAAATATCGTGGCCTCGTTCTCACTCCGACTGGCTTGAGCGTTGCGCAAACAATCGCACGCCGCCATGAACTGCTTGAGGAATTTTTCACCCTTTTAGGAGTCACCCCTGGTGTCATCGCCCATGACGTCGAGGGTATGGAGCACCACATCAGCCCGGAAACCCTCGAAGCCATCCAGCGCCTCACAGAGTATCTCCACTCGAATCCCAAGGTCGCCTCGATCATCCAAAAACCCACAGCAGAATGACCTCCGCTTTTCTGCAACCGACACGCACCACAATGAACTTCTTCCGACTCACCCAAGCTCTTGCTACTACATTCGCACTCGTCCTTTTGAATGCGTGCCAAACGGTGGACCCAGACGCCCCAGCGCGCACCGCAATGAATGCCGCGATCCTCACCGAGAAGTCCGGAGACTACTTCATCGGTCGCCGCATGTATAAGACCGATTACAAAATGTGGGGATGGATACGCGTACCCGGCAAACCTTGGACTACAGCGCGTCTGGTGATGCTGAACGAGCAGAAGAAGCTCGCTCCCGATCGCACTCAGGGAAAAATCGGCCTCGATAACAACTTCATCTACCACCTCAATGGGAAGTTTAGCGGAGAAACTATTTACGAACCCGCGAGCGATCGATTTTATCCTGAATTTGTCCTCGAAGGCTACGAGCTCATCAGCACGAAACCAGAGCCCATCTACGTGACCAACGATCAGGAAAATCCGGATATCCGGATCATCATGAAACCGGTCCACTAGCTCGAAAATCGCATGACCGAAGAGACAAAAATGAACACGCCGCTCGAGCCGGAGTTGCTCTCCCCGGCGGGCGATTGGGATTGCCTTCGTGCCGCCGTGGCCAATGGCGCGGATGCTGTTTTTTTCGGCCTCACCCGCTTCAATGCACGCATGCGGGCGGACAATTTCCGCGACGAGGAATTACCCGAAATCGTCGCCTTTCTCCACAATCACGGCGTCAAAGCCTATGTGACTTTGAATGTCCTGATCTTCACGGACGAACTGCCTGATGCCGTTGCCGAACTTCAGTCATTACATGATGCCGGAGTCGATGCGGTGATCATTCAAGATGTCGGGCTCGCCGAGATTTCACGCCGGATGTTTCCCGACCTGCGTGTGCATGCCTCGACTCAGATGACAATCACTTCGCCGGAGGGCGTTCGTTTTGCGGCCGGACTCGGCGTCAAGCAAGTCGTACTCGCTCGCGAATTATCACTCCGGGAACTCGAAAAATTTCCACCGGTCCTGCCTTTGGAGATGTTTGTTCATGGGGCGCTTTGCGTGGCCTACTCGGGCCAATGCCTCACCAGCGAAGCCCTCGGTCGCCGCAGCGCAAACCGCGGCGAGTGCGCTCAAGCCTGCAGAATGCCATACCAACTCCTTGTGGATGGCGTCCTGCGCGATCTTGGCGACAAACGTTACCTCCTCTCCCCGCAAGATCTCGCGGCCGTGAACGAGATCCCCGCCCTCATCGAGCGCGGAGTCTGCTCCTTTAAAATCGAGGGACGATTGAAATCCCCGGAATACGTGGCTGCGGTCACTTCCGTTTATCGAAAGACGATTGATGCGGCAATGAGTGGGTGCTTTGAAAAAGCCGCTCCGGAAGATTGGTATCGCCTCGAAATGACATTTTCGCGCGGGCTATACCAAGGCTGGATGCATGGCGTGAACCATCAGGAACTCGTTGGCGCCCGCTTCGGCAAAAAACGTGGGGCCTTCGTTGGGCTCGTCTCCACCTGCACTCACAACCATGTGGAAATGGAATCCTGCGCGGTTCCACTCAAGGCCGGTGATGGAATTGTTTTCGATACTGGCGGAAATACCGAGCACGAGCAGGGCGGACGGCTCTTCCAAGTCTCAGGCAACAAACTTTCTTTTGAACACGGGAAGATTCACTTCTCCAAAATCCCACGCGGAACCCGTGTTTGGAAAACAAGCGATCCCGCACTCGACCGCGCGTTGCGACAGACATTTTCCGGTCATCTAGAAGCCCGCACCAACCGACTCAAGCCCCTCGACATCTCGGTGGGTGGCCTGGTAGGCGAACCGCTTTTTATCGACTGCCAAGGCCATCGCATTCTTTCCCGCGTTCCTCTGGAGGCCGCCCGCACTCGCCCGCTTTGCGAGCTCACTCTTGGAATGCAACTCGGCAAACTCGGCGGAACTCCGTTTCTTTTGGGAACGCTTGACGTTGATCTCCCTGAGCCCGTCATTCTACAGATCGCCGAGTTGAACCGCATGCGCCGCGAACTCGTCGCCAAGCTGACGACCCCCCCACGTGAAACGGCACCGCAAGCCTCGCTCGATTCGATCCTTCCCTCATTGGTGGCTCCGACCACCGCAGCCCCGAAACTTACTATTCTCGTCCGCTCCGAGGAGCAACTCCTCGCCGCGCTTGAAGAGGGCGTCGAAGAAATCCTCGTCGATTATGAAGACATCCGCCGCTACAAAGAGGCCGTGGCTCAGGCGCGGGCTCACGGAAACGCTCAAATCCTCCTCGCCACCCCGCGCATCCAAAAGGCCGGTGAAGAAGGATTTTTTAAACTCATCGCAAATGCCAATCCCGACGGCGTTCTGATCCGCAACATCGGCGGGATTTCCCATTTTTCTGAAAGCCCGCTTCGCCTCATCGGAGATTTCTCTCTTAATGTCGCGAATCCCGCGACAGCTTCCGTTTTCATGGCCCGTGGCTTGGAGCGACTGACTCTCTCCCACGATCTCAATGCGTCCCAAATCCTCGCGATTCTTAAGCAGGCTCCGAGCGATTGGTTTGAGCTCACGATTCACCACCACATGCCCATGTTTCACATGGAGCATTGCGTCTTCGCCGCGTTTCTTTCGAACGGGACGGACCACACCAATTGCGGACGCCCATGCGAGAAGCATCGCGTGCACTTGAAGGATCGCGTCGGCGTGGAGCATCCGCTCCGAGCGGACGTCGGATGTCGCAACACACTTTTCCACGCCACAGCGCAAACCGGTGCTGCCTTTTTCGATGACTTCCTCCAAGCGGGCTTGCGAAAGTTCCGGGTCGAATTGCTCGAGGAAAGCGCTCAGGAAACAAAGCTCGTCATCCAAGCCTACCGTGACCTGCTCTCCGCCCGCAAAAGCGGCAAGGGCCTCTATCGGGAACTCCACGCGAGCAGCCAAGTCGGCGTCACTAGCGGCACCTACTCGGGATAGCGGAACCCTCTCAGTTGAGAGTTTGCTCTTCCGTCTCTTGAACCCGGTATTCGGCCAACTTGTTTCGCAGCGTACGAATGCTGATCTGGAGCATTTCGGCCGCATGCGTGCGGTTGCCGTCCGTTTTCTTTAAAGCTTCTAGGATGGCCTGCTTTTCCATCTCGTGGAGTGGGATCACCGCGCCATTGGTCGACGGAACGGGAGCCGGTTGCGCAACGGGCGACTCATCGGACACCTTCGCTACCACAGGAGGAGCGGATGAAGCGGGAGCGGGCGGAGCCACAAGCCCCATCAATTCGGCACTGATTGGCACATTCTCTTCCGCGAGAATAGCGGCGCGCTCAACGACATTCTGCAACTCGCGCACATTTCCGGGCCAGTGGTGAGCCAGGAGCCCCCTCATAGCGCTCTCAGAGAAACCACAACTTTTCAACCCATGCTCCTTCGCGAAACGCTCCAAAAAGTGATTCGCCAGCAACTCGACATCACCCACGCGCTCTCTCAAGGGCGGAACGCTGAGCGGGAAAACATTCAAGCGATAGTAAAGATCCTCGCGGAATTCGCCTTTAGCGACGGCCTTTAAAAGATCGCGGTTCGTTGTGGCCAGCACACGAACGTCTACTTTGATCGTCTTGTTGCCCCCGACCCTCTCGAATTCGCGCTCTTGGAGCACTCGCAGGAGTTTCGCCTGGAGACCGAGCGAAATCTCGCTCACCTCATCCAGCAGGATCGTTCCCCCATCAGCCAACTCGAATCGCCCGTCTCGCTGGTCGGTCGCACCAGTGAACGAACCTTTTTCGTGTCCGAAAAACTCGCTCTCGATGAGAGCTTCCGAAATGGCCGCGCAGTTCACCTTGATGAACGGCTTGTTGCTGCGATTGCTATTGAGAAAAATTTCGTTAGCGACGAGTTCTTTGCCGGTTCCATTTTCACCACAGATCATCACCGTCGCATTCGTTCGCCCGACTCGGTGGATCAAATCGCGAAGCTGAACGATGACCGGGCTTTTGCCGATGATCTCGCGGTTGGAAATACTCGCCCGATTAAGAAAATCGGTCACCTTTGCAGCGCGCTGGAATTCCGCCGCCTTCTTCAAGACCAGCTCAATCTGCATTTTTGAGAATGGCTTTTGAACGTAATCGAACGCCCCCGAGCGCATGCACTCGACCACCGTCTCGACTGACCCATTCGCCGTGATCATCACCACGAGCGGCTTGTCATCCAGATGCGAGACCCTTTCAATAAAAAGCTTCCCGTTGCCATCCGGAAGCTCCATGTCCAGAAAGACTAGGTCAAAATGACCCGCCGCAAATCGCTTTTCCGCCTCAGCTAAAGAAGCCGCCGTGGATACAGCATACCGCTTTCCGCGGAGTTGTTCCTCGAGGGTCTTTCTGATTATTGGGGTGTCATCGACTACCAGTATGCGGTCTAGCGCCATTAAGTATAAGTCCTACCATGATACGTGGCCCTTTTGCGTATTGCCAATAAAAGTTTGCACCATTGATCGGCGCGGATCCTCATGTAGCCAGAACTTGACAGAGACAAGCGAATGCAGTGTTGATACTATATTCCTATGAAGTTAACCTCGTTCGGATTTGTCGCCATTGCGGAAAATTTTTTGAAGGACGCGCTGTCCGCCCCCCCTTCCACAGGTGGCAAGTGGAGCCTAAAGCGATTCACGAACTTCGTCGAAAACTCCAGCTCACTCCAGATACTCCTCACTTCGGATAGTGGCACTCAGAAGACGAGCGCCCTTGTGCACTCCCGTATGACCGGGGCCGCCCGTGAGTCATCCATTCAAGGTTGGATCCAATACGGTGACGAAGATACCCGCGAACCCTTCGTGATCAAAGCCACCGACCTCAACCGCGCGGAAGAGGAAATCTTTGAGATCGTCGATCAACTCGTCGTCAAAATTCCCGAGGCCGAAAAGCCCGCATATCAATCTACCCCGAAGCCGACACCTAGCTCCGGATTTGCTCCGCTCATTCCGGAAATTCAAAATGCCCAGGGCGCTTCCTCGGCGGAGGAACCCTTCGATCCCGCCAAACTCTTCGAGCAAATGAACGCCGAGGCGACCGCCAAAGAGGAACCGGCATCGGGACTCCTGCTCTCTCCCGAGATCGACGAACCGGCATCAGGCCCTTTACTTTCCCCTGAGATAGACGAACCCCAAGAAGAGGTTCCTGCCGAAGCCCCGAAATCAGCCAAAGCCGCTAAGGGATCCAAAAAAACTCCGAAGTAAAAAGCCGGCGCGAGGATTTGCAAGCGCCGCTCACAACCATCATCCCCGCCTCCAATTTGTAGGGATAGCACGGCGCGCCTGATGTTTGGGACCCCAGCGGTGCGGTGTCCCTACCTTTTATGAGTGATTTATCCATCTTCGCGCCTCCGCGCCTTCGCGGGAGATTCTCAACCCTGCTTCCACCAGAGTTGGTCAGAGGTGCCTTCGTATCCCGAAAACGATCCGGGTCCCTCCAGGCTTCGGTTTTCTCATTGAAATCCCTTCAAATGCGGTCATTCTCTTAGGTATGAAACGTTTTTTCCTCTGCCTCTTTCTTGCCACGATCAGCCTCCATGCCTCCGACATCTGGGGCACGGATTACCCCGCCGCTCTCACCCAGGCCGCTTCGAGCAAAAAGCCGATCCTCCTCGAGTTCACGGGCTCCGACTGGTGCCCGCCCTGCATGAAACTCACCAAAACTGTTTTTGAGCAACCCGCATTTGAGGATTTTGCGAAAGAAAATCTCGTGCTCGTGAAGTTGGACTTCCCTCGCAATAAGGAACAATCCGCCGAGCTCAAAGCCGCCAACGAAGCCCTCGCCAAAAAATATCAAGTCAAAGGATTTCCCACCATCATCCTGCTCTCCAGCACTGGAGAGGAAGTCGTCCGCAAAGTCGGCTACAATGGCGATACCCCCGAGGCTTTCCTTAAGTGGGTGCAAGATAACCGCAAGTAATTCGATTTAGAGCGAACGCCACCATGAACAAGGTCCTCGAATATTTTCACAAAACCGGAGCCCTTCTTCACGGACACTTTCTTCTCCGAAGCGGATTGCATAGCCGCGAGTTTTTCCAATGCGCCTTGTTATTGCAGGACGCCACTATCGCATCTGAGGTTTGCGGGCTCCTCGCCGCTAAACTTCGCTCCTACCCCGCTGCCACGGTCGTTTCGCCCGCCGTCGGCGGCATCATCGTCGGTCAAGAAGTCGCCCGCCACCTCGGAAAAAAACACATCTTCGTCGAGAAAGACGGCGATGGCAGCCTAGTTCTCCGACGAGGATTCCAAATCCAGCCCGGCGAGCAATTTGTCGTTGCCGAAGATGTCGTGACCCGTGGAGGACGCGTACAAGAGACCATCCAGATCATCCGCGACCACGGCGGCAT
>CAYRTN010000007.1:0-26072 GCA_964427235.1 uncultured Chthoniobacter sp.
TTGCCAGCACCAGTTTTTATCCCGCCAAGCCGCTTGGGTGCTACGGCGACGGGGGCTCGCTTTTCACGAGTGATGAGAATCTCGCCATTCGCATGAAGGCGATTCGCACGCATGGCGGCATCAATCGTCACTTCCATGATCTCGTCGGTATGAATGGCCGCTTCGACACAATGCAGGCCGCCGTGATTCTCGGAAAATGGCCTGGCTATGACGAGGAAGTCCTCGCTCGCCATCGCATCGGAGCCCGCTACACCGAGTTATTGAGGGATGTTTGTGCCACGCCGGAAATCCGGGACGGCAACACGCACGTTTACGCTCAATACACGCTTCGCGTGCCGAATCGGGATGTCTTTGCGGAAAAGCTCAAGGCCGCAGGGATCCCCTCGGCGGTCTATTATCCGAAATGCCTGCACGAGCAACCCGTCTTTGCCCCGCTCGGATACCGATATGGTGACTTCCCTGTATCCGAGTCCGCAGCTCTCGAAGTAATCAGTCTGCCGCTCAACCCGTTTTTAAGCGAATCTGACCAAGATCGAGTCGTTTCGGCTGTTCGAGCGGTCCTCGCCTGAGCCGAAAAAAGCCACGCCGGTGCCCCTGCGTTTTTTTGTTAATTTATACGGGCCAATTGTTGACCTGCCGACACGCTCAAGTGTAGTTTCAGCGAAATCATGAACCTCAACAATATCACCTCGCTCGTCTCCGAACCCTCCACATCTAAAAACATTCTCACCAGTGATGTGGAATTGACTGGTACTCTCAAGTTCGAGACCGAACTCATTTTCGACGGCAAGCTTGAAGGCGAGATCATCTCTGAAGGTACGCTCATCCTTGGAAAAAACGCGGTTGTAAAAGGTGAGGTTCGCACGAAGTCCGTTACGATCCACGGCACAGTGAACGGCAACGTGACTGTCCAAGAGCGCTGCGAACTCAAATCCAACGCCGAGCTTCTTGGCGATCTGAAGGCCATGCGCATCATCATCGAAGAGGGCGCGACCTTCATCGGGCATTCCGAAGTGACTCCGACAAAAACGGCTTCCTTCACCCGTTCGTCTGCCCCATCCCAAGTCAACGAAAACGCGGCTTAAGGCCTCATGCCCACCCCACCGCCGAAGTCACCATTCCGGTGTCCGGCCTGCGGTTTTGTGCAGCTTGAGCCTCCCCACCTCGTTTCAACAAACTGCCGTTCCTGCGGCGCCCACTACAAAGCCTCCGATTCCACGGAAGGCCTAGATGCGTCGAGCGGAAGTCAGTCCCTAGCGGGAAGGAAGCACGAAACCGGCAAGCCTGTGCACTGTCTAAAATGCGGTCGCACTCACCAGGTATCGCCCAAAGCGCAGAGCACAATCTGCCCGGGTTGCTATGCTCCTATCGAGTTGATTGACGTGAATATCACTGCCCATGCTTCACGTTCGATTGACACGCGCGGGAACTTGAGGATCACAGCCAAAGGCTCCGTCAGCAACCCTTGGATCATATGTGGATCCGCGCGCATTGAGGGCCCGTTCCATGGGCATCTGCGCTGTGAGGGGGAGGCCCGGCTCTCAATGCAAAAAACCTGCACCGGCCGCATCACAGCAGGATCCCTTGTCATCGATCGGAAGGCGGTCATAGATTGTTCCCAGCTTGTGGATGCGGACAGCATTTCTATCGAGGGCATTTTCCGCGGCAGCATTCAGTGCCGAGGTATCGTGAAGGTTCTCAAAGGTGGTCGACTGGAGGGGCCGGTGGAGGCGCCCGCCATAGTCGTAGAAAAAGGAGGCATATTTGTCGGTGACTGTCGCATTGCCCCTCCGGCCTTACGTGTTGCGCCCTCCGATGCGCCTGCAGCCGAGAATGCGGCGTCTTTAGAAGAAGACCTTGTCGATTAAAAGTCGGATCAGCCTTCGCTGAATTACGATTACACGACGGGTTCGGCGACGAGATCGTAGGTCTGTGCGCCTAGGACTTTCACGTTCACGAATTCGCCCACTGTGGCTGGTTGAGTGAGGATGACCCGGCAATCCACGTCGGGTGCGTCATGTTCGGTGCGAGCGATGTTCGGTTGCTCCACAAGTACGCGGAGGGTTTGTCCGGTTCGGGACTCAGCCATTTCACGGGCGATTTTTTGTTGCAGCTTCATGGCCTCGCGGTAACGGCGATTTTTGGTGCGTGTGGGCACTTGGTTTTCCATCTTCGCTGCGCGGGAGCCTTCCTCTTGGGAGTAGTTGAATACGCCGAGGCGCTCGAAGCGGACGGTTTCAATGAACTCCAGGAGTGACTGGAAGTGTTCCTCGGTCTCGCCGGGAAAACCCACGATGAAAGTTGTGCGAAGCCCGATGCCTGAAATGCCGGCGCGAATGCGGCCGATGAGGTTTTCGATGTGCTCGCGCGAAGTCTCGCGGCGCATGAGAGTGAGCATTTCGGCATGGATGTGCTGGAGGGGCATATCCACGTAGCGAGCCGTGTGGGGGTTGCGGGCGATCGCGGAGATCAGGTCGTCGCTCCAATGAGCGGGGTGCGTGTAAAGAAGTCGCACCCAGAATTCGCCGCCAATCTCCCCGATCTCATCGAGAAGATGAACGAGCGAGGTGCCACGGGCGGGATCGACCGGCTGCCGGGGCCCGGCCTTTTGTTCCCAAAGATCCATGCCGTAGTAGGTAGTATCTTGGCTGATAAGGTTGATCTCCTTCACACCCTCGGCAACGAGCCCGCGAATCTCGCGTACAACCGAATCCAACGAGCGGCTGCGATGGCGACCGCGCATCTGAGGGATCACGCAAAAACTGCACGGGTGGTTGCAGCCTTCTGCGATTTTCACATAGACCGAGTGGTTCGGTGTGAGGCGAAATCGAGGCGTGGCAAAATCCGGAATATAGCGGGACTTCGGCGTCACCAGATTGAGAGCGCTGGTTTTGTCTTCGCTCAGGACTCGGCGGAAAATGGTGCCGGCCTCGGCAACTTGGTCGAGCCCGATGAAGGCATCGACCTCGGGGAGTTCGCTGGCGAGGTCAGTGGAGAATCGTTGCGAGAGGCAACCGCTCACCACGATCTTCGCATCCGGACGATTGCCTTCATTGCGCTGGCGATTGGCTTCAAGAATCGCATCGATCGACTCCTGCTTCGCGGAATCAATAAACCCGCAAGTGTTGACGATAAGGAGGTCCGCCTCGGTGGGATCGGCCGTGACTTCAAATCCCTCGGCCTTCGCTGATCCGAGCATGATCTCCGCATCAACAAGATTCTTGGCGCACCCCAAGCTGATCATTCCTACTTTCTTCGGGGCATCTTTTGTGGCTGGTGAATTCATTACGGACGTTGAGGAGTGATAGCGGAACGCGGAGCGGGCTTGAAGGGAGGAATAGTGAAGGGGGTGGCCGAAGCTGTGGGCGAAGGGGTCGGGTCGGGAGGCAATGTGGACTCGGTGACAACGACCACTTGCTCGCGCGGGGTCAGGCGAAACGGAGTCGCTGCCGGCGCCGGAGTAGGCGTTGGTGTGGCTGTCACAATAGGGCGCGGTGTTGTTGCGGGCGTAGGTTTGGCTGATGCGGTGGGGCGAGTGGGCGGTTTCACCCGCTCAAATTTTTTCCACGTTCTCCACGAATAGATGCCAATGACAATGAGTAGCAGCACTGCAACAGCAGCGCCTCCAGCAAACATCAAGCGGCGAGCGGATTTGAATTGCTCGCCTTTGAGGAAGCCGTTGTTTGCAATGAGAACTTCGAGGTATTTATTCTCATCGTGTCCGAGCCCTTTCGAGCCGGGGAGATATTCGCGAATATCCTCGTGGGGGACTCGAAGATAGGTCGCGTAATCGAGGAGAAAAAGGCGGGCATAGGTCGGGTGGGCGAATCCAGAAAAATCATCCGTTTCCAGTGCACGGAGGCGATCTAGCGCAAGACGGTTGTCCTTTGCGGCTTTCTCAATGGGGATACCGAGCTTGGTGCGCTTCGCGGAAAGCCGTGCACCTATAAAAAATTCCCCTTCATGATGGATGTCTTGTTTTTTCAAAATGCTCCCTCCTCGTTGAGATCGACCAGAATTTCCCGGTCTTTCGCTCCGTCTTTAGGGCCGACCACTCCGCGGCTCTCCAATATATCCATCACTCGGGCGGCTCGTGTATAGCCTAATTTCAAACGGCGTTGGAGCATGGACGTCGAAGCTCGGTTTTCTTGAGCGATAATTTCGAGGCATCTCGTGACCAAATCCTCGTCCTGATCGCTCACATCGTCATCGGGAATTGCCGTGCTGGTAAGCTTCTCGTGGATCCCGGAATCAAATCTCGGTTGCGCCTGATTGGAAACAAATTCCACAATGCGATGAATTTCCTCCTCGGTAACAAGGACGCCCTGAGCCCGGGTGTATTTCGAAGTGCCGGGCGGGAGGTAGAGCATGTCGCCTTGGCCAAGCAGCTTCTCGGCGCCGTTTTCATCAAGAATAACGCGACTGTCGATTTTGGAGGCGACTTGAAATGCGATGCGGCTCGGAATATTCGCTTTGATGATGCCGGTGACCACGTCCGCACGAGGGGTCTGTGTGGCCACGATCATGTGAATGCCGGCAGCGCGGGCCATCTGGGTGATGCGGGCGATGGCGCTTTCGACATCAGCTGGAGCGGTCTGCATGAGGTCTGCCAACTCGTCGATGATGACCACGATAAACGACATTCTGTCGGGTATAATAAGTTCGTCCGCATCGCGCGGCACGCGGATAGGTGGTGCCACAGGTTCCTCATCTTCATCGGAATCCTCGTCGGAATCGTCTCGGAATGTCTCCTCGGAGATAATGGGTTCCTCTTCCATGGGGAACGGCACATCGGAGGCTTCCTCGAGAGGGTTCGGAGAGAGTTCCTCATCTTGTTCTGATGAAACAACACCCACACTCTCATCGGAAGCGGAGATCAAAGCGTTGGCCGCCGACTGATCGGCATCGAGTTCTTTTTGAGATTTGGGCAGCGGGCGTTCATTGAATGCGCCGATGTTTTTCACTTTGCACTTCGCAAAAATGCGGTACCGGCGCTCCATTTCGTCCACCACCCAGCGCAAAGCCAGAAGCACTTTCTTTGGGTCCGTGACGACGGGGGTGATGAGGTGAGGCAGGGAGTTGTAGATTTGCATCTCCACCACCTTCGGGTCGATCATGATGAACTGCAGTTGGTCGGGGGAGTAGCGGAATAGAAGACTGGCGATGATCGAGTTGATGCAAACGCTTTTTCCGCTACCCGTCGTTCCAGCGACAAGAAGGTGGGGCATTTTGGCGAGATCTCCGATGATCGTGTTGCCGTAAACATCCATTCCAAGGGCCAAGGGAAGCTTCGCTGATGACTCGCGCCAGACGTCCTTCTCGAACAACTCGCGGAGGGTGACTTTGACTTTTTTTGAATTCGCAATTTCGATACCCACGGTGTCCTTGCCTGGAATCGGAGCGAGGATGTTGATCCGCTCGGCGCGGGTGGCCCTAGCGATATCGCGCTCGAGGGCGACAATTTTATCCACTCGTACGCCGACGTCAGGGTAGACCTCGTAACGGGTGATCGTCGGGCCTTTGGTGATCGTTCCCGGTGTCGCCTTGATTCCGAACTGGGCGAGAGTGTCAATAATCAGGGTTTGGATATTTTTTAACTCCTCCCGATCGAGCGGCTCGCGGTCCGTCTCATCCTGCTCATCCAAAAGATCGGGACTCGGCATGATGTAGTTCTCGAGATGAACGCTGGCGAAGTCGGGCGTGAAGGATTCCTTCGCCTCGCGACCGGCCCGCAACTCGGAGAGCTTAGGCTTTTTGGGTGAGGGGGCGGTCGAGTCGATGATCTCTGGCTCCGCGAGGCTGACAGGCAGCTCGGGTTGTTCCTGATCAGGGATTTCGATGCCTTTTTGCTTGAGCTGTTTTTCAAGTTTTCCCGCCTTTTTCTCCAGCGCACGGCGTTCGGTCGCGACGCGTTTCTCTTCGTCCATGCGCTGCAAGCGGACCTTGTGGCGAACCTCACGCCATTTCAGGAATGCTTTCCAGGCGAGGTGAGAGTCTTTGATTGGGTGGGAGGTGATGGTGAACATCAGGCTCATCACATAAACGCCCAAAATCAGGAAGATCGATGCTGGGCCGAGTGCTTTGTAGATGGCATTTTCGCCGATCCACAGGCCAAAAAATCCGCCCGGCCCCTCGATGTGGAGGCTTTTTTCCCAGCTTTGGAGGAAAATGGGCTGGATTTGAAGAAGGCAGGCACCCAAAAGCACCATCAGCGCGCCCCACCCTATCTTGTCGCGCAGTTTGTAGTCGACGAGGAACCACTTCGCCAATCCGTAGCCCAATATGACAACGGCAAGGAGGTACGAAGCTCCGCCGATGAAGAATAAAGAATAACCAGCAATCAGTGCCCCCAGTGGACCCCCCAGATTCTGGCTCACTTGAGCGCTGGAGGAGGCGACCGAGCTGATCAGTGGCGCCCATCCAGGGACGGACCTAGGGTCGTAACTCACTAAGGCGACAAAAAGATAAGCGCCAGCGAAAACCAGCAAAATCCCGGCTAAATACGCGGGTGCCTCGGTGCCTCTGGAACGCTTTGACATAGAAACATCGCATGGTCTCAGCTTTTGAGGACACGATCAAGAAAACACAGGGCCGATTTTCCTTCAGGTGCGGAATGGCACCATGCCTGAAGGAAAATCGAGCGTTGGCGGGGCTCGGCGAAAGATCAGAGTCCGCTGGGATAAGTCTCATCGACTTCCCCAGCTTCCCAGACGGCATTCTGCTCGAGGGGTTCGACCGCGCGCGTTTCATCAAAGTGAAAAATCCCGTCGAATTGATCAGGCAGGCAGGCAGTGAAGTAGTGGCTAGCCCGTTCGGATTCGGGCCGATAGATCACCCCGATCGCCCGTTCCAAAAGCGGATGGCGCAACGATTCTGCGACATCTGGATTTTTGGAAAAATCGAGCCAGAATTGGGGGATTCCAGTGCTGTGAAACAGATTCTCGTAACTATAAGCGAGTGCTGGGCGAACGCTCTTGCGCTCGCAGGGGGCATCCCATTCGGAGGCCGCCGTGACTGTGCCAGAGTGCGTCGTGAAACCAACCAGGAAGGCTTCGTTGCCGAATCTCTCGCGAGCAAGTTGGCCGATATTGAATTCCCCCCGCCGTCCCATCTGTGTGGCCGTGGCATGTCCAACGTGGGAATTGTGCGCCCATACGACCACTTTGGAGTGTCCGTGAATCTTGTCGAGATGCTCCATAAGAGAAAGCAAGGTATCCATCATGTGGCGGTCACGGAGATTCCAGGATTCCACATCGCCGCGCAGCATCGTGCGGTAGTAGGTTTCGGCATCGGCAACGACGATCGCATTTTGCTCGGCGCAAAAGTAGGCATCTTCGGCAGTTTGGCCGTCGAGTCCGAGGTAGCCGCCGCGGCTACGACGCAACTCCGCCACCGCGCTCACAACTTCTTCCTCGCAGCTTTTCGAAATCCCCGTGCCGGTGAATAGTCCGTAGCGTTGTGTATTTCCTCCAAAATGCTCGAAACAAGCGTACCGCCTCGAAAAATGCTGCGCGGCGGCCGGATCGACTTTTTTCAGATACTCCAAAACGGCTGTGATCGAGTCGTTCAGGCTATAGAGATCCAAACCATAAATCCCCACTTTGCCTTCCGTCGTGATGGAACCATCGTTGTGGGATCGCAGCCACCCGACGAAGTCGAGCATGTCGCTGTTCCGCCACATCCACTGAGGAAACCGCTTAAATCCTGTCAACGCATCAGCGGCCCCAGCATCGCCGTTCACGCCTTTGACAAATTGTCCGACGCGCCAGGCATCAGGCCAATCGGCTTCCAGAGCGACGGCATGAAACCCCTGCTCCGTGATAAGACGTCGCGTGATCTCGGCCCTAGCCTCATAAAATTCGTGAGTTCCATGTGTGGCTTCGCCGAGCAGTACGACGCGGGCGTTGGCGCAACGCTCCAGCAGGGGGGCGAAGTCCTCGGGGCCACCGTTGAGGGGGTGAACGGCTTGGCGCATGTGTTCGGGTGTCTGGCTCATATGGCTCCCACGGGTTGAGTTTTTTCGCACATCCTAAGGAGTTCATGAACGGAGTCGTCATCGATCTGAGTGAAGTCGTCGTACCACTGCCCGACTCCGTAAAAATCTTCGGGTGTGATGACGGCTATAAAATCATCAACCAAGGCTTCCATCTCCCATCGCACGGTCGTGGGTGCGGTGGGTGTGGCTACCACGATATGACCGACTTTTTGCTCCCGAAGGGCTGCGATAGCAACGCGCATCGTGGAGCCAGTGGCGATACCATCATCAACGAGGATGACGGTTCGTCCCTCGACATCGGTGGGCGGGCGGTTTCCTCGATAAGCGGCCTCACGTCGCATTAGCTCTAGTGACTCTCGCTTTTCAACCATCTCGATGGCATCCGGAGCGATCTGAAGACTCTCAATGACGCTGCGATTGAGAATTCGGATTCCGCCGCTGGCGATAGCGCCCATGGCGAGTTCATCGTGTCCGGGAACTCCCAGCTTGCGGACGAGCATGATATCCAGCGGGACATTCAAGGCGCGGGCTACTTCGAAACCAACGGGAACTCCACCCCTTGGAAGCGCCATGACAAGCACATCGGGATGGTTTGCGTAGCGCATGAGCTTCGCCGCTAGGATGCGTCCGGCATCCGCGCGGTTGAGGAAGCGACCGTTCATTTGCCCTCCTCGTTGTGAACCAGCTCCTGTTCACAGGGCGACTGGCTAAGGTGATACTGAAACCAGCCAGCCGCAAGATTGGCGACTTTTTCAAGGCTTCCGGGCTCCTCAAAGAGATGCGTGGCATTGGGAACAATCGCCATTTTTCGAATGCAATGAAGGCGCTGATAGGCTTCCTTGTTCAGTTGCAGCACGGCCTCGTCACGCTCGCCGACGATCAGCAGAGTGGGAGCCAGAACGCGAGGCAACTGATCATAGGCCAAATCAGGACGCCCTCCCCGTGAGACAACGGCAAAGATACCTTGGCCGACGACGGCCGCTGCTGACAGCGCTGCGGCAGCGCCAGTGCTGGCACCAAAATATCCCAAGCGATGAGCTTTGCCTGAAGGATGCCGAGATAGCCATCGCGTGGCGCCGATGAGCCTGTTGGTAAGAAGCTCGATGTCGAATCGAAAGTCCCCGCTTGTGGTATCCAGTTGCTCCTCGCTTTGGGTAAGAAGATCTAGAAGAAAGGTTCCTATGCCGGCATCACGGAGGACGCTCGCTACAAATTGATTTCTACGGCTATGGCGACTGCTCCCGCTGCCGTGTGCGAAAAGAACAATTCCGTGGGCCTGATGTGGAATGATCCACTCTGCCTCCAATTCAACGGAATCGACTGGTATTTGAACTATCGCGGAGAAGTCGTCGTTGCCAACGAGTGTTTGTCCGCGTCTTTTTTGAAGTGTTGTAACCATGATGTGCCAAGTCGGCTAAGGTCGGGAAAGCCCCCTAGGGAATCTCCCAACCAAGCCTTGGTGGAAGTTTTAGTGGATTTCGATACTCATGGTTTCGGGGCGTTTCTTCTCCGCCTTCGGAATGTGAACTCTCAGCATCCCATTCTCGAACTCCGCTTTCATTTTGTCGGCAAGAGCGGCTTCCGGAAGGCTGAATCGCCGCTCGAACGAACCGTACGGACGCTCGCTGCGGTGGAATCGTTGCTGGCCGTTCTTATCCTTTTTCCTTTCCCCTGCGATACAGAGTGAGCCATCTTCGAGAGTCACTTTGACGTTCTCTTTCTTGACCTCAGGAAGATCGGCTTTGATGGTAAATTCCTTGTCGTCCTCGGCAATGTCGACCAGTGGCGTCCATTCGTTTGTGGATGCAGGTTGAGTTGAGGGTCGAAAGGATCCGATCGGACTTCCGAAAAGGAAGTGAATGCGGTTTTGAAGGAGTTCGAGATCCCGTTTGGGATTCCAATTTGTAGTCATATTCATGTGTTTGTTTGTGTGTTTTGTTTCGATGAGTTGGCTTTGACAGTCAGGGTTCGAAGAATTTGAACGGAACAGCGGAGGTCTCCGATTCTCAATGGGGTGATATCCTGAAAGTTTGCGCTACGAGGCGAAACCGAAGCGGTGCTTCACTTCGACGTAATCCATGTGGAGCGAAACGCTGAGTAGGCGCGCAGCGAGTCGTTCCGCAGCGACACGGAGCATGCGGTCGAAAGGATGGGCCTCCATTGGCACGCCGTCGTGCTTGATTTCAATAATCCGAGATCCACTCGCCAGAAGATGCATGAGGAAGCCCTCGGCTTCGACGGGGTCATCTGTGTGGTGGGTGTCCACGCGTTTATTGTGGTCCGGGAATACGGTGTAGTTGATGGCGAATTTTGAGAGCATGTTATGATTCATGATTTGGGCTGCAAAGGAACGGCCTCTCTCTTGTTTTGCCAACTGGGTCAACACCCCATGGCCCCCTCCCCCTCCCGCTCGGAGCTTGAATAAGCGACATCGCTTTATTTTTATGAAAACGAAAACCAAGACAGAAACAACAACAACGAAACCCCGCATTCTTGTTTCCCGTGAAGACCGATCTAGGACGAATGCTGGAAAAACGGTGAACAGCAAAGTTCGCAGCGAAGGACGTACACTTGCAGCTATGGAACGCAGCGCTGTAGCCCAACGGATATTCAAGGCCGCTGGGACGAAAATGCACAACTTAGAGTAAGTTCACAAGGTGTGGCGCCGTGTGGTTAGGGAATCCCACTACACGGTGCTGGGGCATACTGGACACTCTCCATGCGGAGCGGTCCGATTGTTGTCGGAATTTATGCTGGTATTAGTCCGCCATGACAAAAATAAAAATGTCCACTCGACCCAAGGCAACCCTATCACCCAGCAAGCGAAACATTCAGCCAGCGGCCAAGGCTCCAGCGCTAATAACACCCAAGAAAAATGGCCATGCCTCTCCTGCGAATACTATCTCGGTGATGATTGCGGATGATCACACCTTCCTCCGGGAGGCCCTCCACTCGCTGATCGCCACAGATAAAAGTTTCTCCATTGTGGCTGAGGCTGACAATGGAAGGAAGGCTGTGGATCTCGCACTGGAGAAACGCCCGAATGTTTTACTGATGGATATTGGAATGCCGCGATTGAACGGATTGGAGGCCGCTCGACAGATCCGGCATCTCGCTCCTGAGGTGAAGGTGATCCTGCTCACCGCATTCAGCACAGATCAATATATCCAGAAGATGGTGGACGAGGACATTCAAGGATACCTGCTCAAGGATTCGCCCTCCAATCTCCTCATGCACGCGATCCAGGAGGTCTCCAAAGGAAACCGTTTTTTCAGCCCAGCCATTTCGCGCCGGATGAAGAGTATCTACGATGATTTGGGGGGGGGCGGTGACGAGAAAAAGGCCGTCAAACTTACCTGCCGCGAGGTCGAAGTTCTTCAGCTCATTGCCGAAGGCGGAGCAAATAAGCAAATTGCCGGCGAACTCAACATCAGCATCAAAACGGTCGAGAAACACCGGCAGAATCTGATGGACAAACTTCGCATCCACGACACGGCAAGTCTCACCCGATATGCCATCTCATCTGGGGTGATAGACAACATGGTTCAGACGCTTCTGCCCCTCTAGAAGAGGATTTGAGGACATTAGGGGCGATGACCCCATGGCGGCGACGGGGCCCCTCGCCGAGCTTCATAGCAACAACGAAAACTATGAAGAAAATACAAACAAACAAACAAACGCGATTCGGGTCCATATCGCTACTCATCCAGTGCGGATGCGTGATTGGATTGGTGACGGCTAGTATGCTGGTCTTTTTTCCAGCTACCGGCCAAAGCCAGACAGTGCCAGTCGTGCCATCCGTCCTGATCGTTTATGACAACGACGGTCAGTATGGGTGGCTCGGTTCCGTTTACGCGGTCAAGCTGCAGAATCTACTTGGTCACTTTGAAGCCAAAGTGGCACTGAAGCCGCTAGCGAATTACGTCACAGGAGACATCGCAAAATACGATGCGACGTTTTATTTGGGGTCTGTCTGGAATGAGACGCCGCTCCCGGCGATCTTTCAGGCGGATCTGGATGCGACCACCAAGACATTCGTCTGGATGGGCGTGAATCTGTGGCGGTACGCATGGGATTTATCGACCTACGCACCGAAGCCGGCTTTCAGTACGAAATATGGTTTCCAGTTACTCAGTTATTCCGGCGAAACGCATCCCAATGTCGTTTACAAAGATACGGAGTTGATGAAAGAGCCGTTTGATCTCGGTTTGTCGCGCGTCGAGGTTGTTGATGCGGTCAAAGCCAAGGTTCTTGCGACTTGCCTTGATAATACTGGAAAAGCATGGCCCTACATCGTTCAAAGTTCCAAATTTTGGTTTGTTGGCGATATGCCGATGGTTTCGACAACATTCGAAAATCGTTCACTGGTATTTCAAGATTTGCTCCACGACATGTTGGGAATCCAGCACGCCGAACAGCATCGCGCTTACTTCCGGATTGAGGATGTCGGTCCGGAAGCAGATGTTCCGACGCTCGCCAATCTCAGACAGGCACTCAAGACCGCAGCAGTGCCTTTCACTATCAGTATGATTCCCAAGTATCGGGATTGGTCTGGGATGTATAACAATGGCATCGCTGAAAACGTTAACGTCACGGCCAACTCGACTTTCACAAAGGAAATGAAGCTCTGGGTTCAGGCTGGTGGCCAGGTGCTCCAGCATGGAACGACTCACCAAATCGATGGACTTATGAACCCCTACACTGGAGTGAGCGCCGACGATTATGAGTTTTACCGCGTCACAGCCGATGCAGCAGGCCATTTGACCCTCGTGGGTCCGCTGACTGGTGACTCGACGACCTGGGCCAAAAATCGAGTCATTAACGGCCAGACCATCCTGAAAAATGCCGGTTTTACTCCCGTGGGCTGGCTGACTCCACATTATCTAGCATCGAGTACGGATTACAAAGTCTTCGCCAGCCTGTATCCTTTTGCCTGTGATCGAGCCATCTTCTTTTTCCCAGATGGTAAGGGGATAACGCAAGCCACGGAACTTAACTCGCCCTATATCTATCGAGATACATACGGGCTAAAACGTATCCCAGAAAGTATCGGCTACATCGATCCTGTGGGATGGTATGAGCTCCAGCCACCTACTCTTTCGGGTGATCTGATCAAACGCGCCAAGGCGCTCAAGGTCGTCCGCGATGGCTGGGCTGGATTTTACTTCCACTGGTATTTGGATCCCACAGAGCTGGGCAAGACCATCACCGGACTCAAGGGGCTCGGCTACCAATTCGTACCGCTGAACGGAGCGATCAAATAAGAACCAACCTTAGAATAAAATAACGAAAATATGTGCGGAATTATTGGATGCATCGGTGAAGCAGCCGCCCAGCCCTTCTTAATCGAAGGGCTGGGTCGGTTGGAATACAGAGGCTACGACTCAGCAGGCGTGGCCATCTGGAATGGAAAAGATATTGAAACACGAAAAAGTGTCGGGCGCGTCTCTCGTTTGGCGGAAACGCTGAACGAGTCTCCGATTGATGGGGATACCGGTATCAGTCACACACGCTGGGCCACACACGGAGCGGTCACAGAACAAAATGCGCATCCTCATTTTGATGCCTCGGGACGCCTCGCTCTTGTTCATAACGGAGTTCTGGAAAATCACAAAGCACTTCGCGATGGGTTGATCGAACGTGGCCACAACTTCGTATCTCAAACGGATACGGAAGTTCTGGCTCACTTGATCGGTGAGGCGTTCGATATGGCTGCAGTCCAGGATCGGGAAGCACTTGTGGCGGCGGTCAGGCACGCGCTGGGGCAGGCGCTGGGAACATACGGCCTCGGTCTTCTTCATGCAGATACCGGTCGCTTTTTAATAGCGGCCCGCAAAGGAAGTCCGCTCATCGTGGGATTCGGCGATGGCGGGCAGTTCCTCTCCAGTGACGTTGATGCCATTGCGGACTGGGTGAATGAAGTCGTTTATCTGGATGACGGTGATATAGCGGCGCTCGATGGCGATAACCTTGAAGTGCACAGGGTATCGGGTGAGGAAGCCGCTGCTCCCGCTCCCGTGAGAGTCGAGGCTCCGAAAGCACGTGAGGGCAAGGGGCGCTATGCTCACTTCATGCATAAAGAAATTCATGAGCAACCCGAGACGCTCCGAGAGGCGATGAAGGGGAGGCTTGACCGTGAGGGGGCCACTGCAACGTTTAGCGGACTCCAGCGGACGAATGAGGAACTAAGAGAGTGGCATCGGATCGTCTTAACTGGCTGTGGAACGACCTACCATGCCGCTCTCGCTGGGGAATCGCTTATCGAGGCGCTGGCACGAATTCCGGTCGAGTGCGAATACTCCAGCGAGTTTCGTTACCGAAATGTGCCTCTCGATTCGAGAACGGCTGTTTTTACGATGAGTCAAAGCGGAGAGACGGCAGATACCATAGCGGCCCTCCGTGAGAGCAAGCGCAAAGGCGCGCCGACACTCGGTATTTGCAATAATGTCATCAGCACGATTGCTCGAGAAAGCGAAGGTGGCATCGGCTTGCGGGCTGGCCAGGAAATCGGGGTCGCGGCTACCAAAACATTCACGTCGCAAGTCGTCGCACTCTCGATGCTGGGCCTGCTACTTGGTCGAATTCGTGATCTCCCGCATGCCGAGGGAATGGATATTATTCGTGGCTTGGAGAGTCTACCGGAACTCGTGGCGCGAGTATTGGAACTCGATGAGGAAATCTCTCATATCGCGGCCAAATATGTCTCTGCGCGAAACTTCCTCTTCATGGGGCGACAGGCCAACTTCCCTATCGCGCTCGAAGGAGCTCTTAAAATGAAGGAGATCAGTTATATTCCAGCGTCGGGGTATCCTAGCGCGGAACTCAAGCACGGCGTCATCGCATTGGTAAACGAGGAAACTCCATCCGTTTTTCTAGCACCGCAGGATGGGGTTTATGAGAAAAACTTGAGCAACATCGAGGAGGTCAAAGCCCGTAAGGGACCGGTGATCGCGATAGGAACCGAAGGAGACGAAACACTCGCCAGTCTGTGCGATGATGTCATTCTACTCCCGCAAGTGCCGGACTTTCTGGCTCCGGTGCTGAATGTGATACCGCTCCAACTCTTCGCTTACCACACGGCTGTCGCCCTCGGTTGCGACGTCGATAAGCCCAAGAACCTGGCCAAAAGCGTCACTGTGGAGTGAAGAGAATTTCGGCGCCTAGCCTTCAAACCCTGTGGCGGTGGCGCGTAAGCGCTTCGATTATCCTTCTGCTTCGCAGGTGGTGGCCATGGGCCAACACCCGCGAAGGGATGGGGCGTGGATTTTTAACGAAGGATTGGAACGGATCCAGCCGGGTTCGCCGTTTTGATTCACAAAGGCTACGCCGATAGGCATGCCCGGTTGCTCGTCCGCAAGCAGGGTCATTTCCTCGCGCGCTTGGCCGTGGAGCTCGATCCATGCTTGCTTCATGGTAATGGGGTCAAGGTCGCGAGCTTTGATTTCGTGAAGTGAGGCTGGATCGATTCGGGCAAAGCGCACAACCATTTGGTAGAGGGAGAGTGGGCTGAATCCGGGATCTTTGCCGCAGGCGGCCCAAAGAATGGCTTCAAGAGGGTATATTCGGGATAATTCCAGTATGTCGATGTAATCACGTGTCTCGATACGGTCGGCAAGGGCGAGAGACTTATTTACAGCCATATCGAAAAGGTGGAGCCGCCATCCGAGTCGTGCATCGCGCACGATCGGAAAAAAACGGAAGGCCGAGTCGTGTGCCCAATCGAGCTCTACCGAGCTGGTGTTATGTTTCACGCGGGCCTTGCGGAAGGAGCAGGGTTTCGTCCAACTTGAGTCATGATTGATGAGGTCTACCTCGAACCCAGCAGCGCGCAAGGTGGCGACATCCCGTTCGCTGGCGTTCACCAATTCCTGCACGGCATCATGGAAAATATCGAAGTCGTTCGAAAAACGCGCGGACTCGTCTGTAGAATGAATCACGATACCACCAGCGAAATGGCTTGCCTCGCTCCGGTTCTCAACAATTGCTTCAAGAACTTCTTTTTGAAAATCAGTTAAAGGCATTTTTGAAGTTCCTGAGCTGCTTTCCAAGCGCGGCGGTCACCGTATTCACGAAGATGTCGTATCACTAGCGCAATATCGCCCCGGTCGCGCACACGCGCATCTGGGTGTCTGAACCAAAAACAACCTGGAAAATCGCGAATAAGAGCCTCTGCTCGTGCCTCGAGAGCCACTTCGGATTCCACAATGCCGCAGGCTGAGGAGATCTCCCCTAAGTTCATAGCTTTTAAGTTAAACGAATTTCCCTGAGTTGGCAAAAGGGATCTGGTTAATACGAGATGGGCGCCTTCTGAACCCCAGTTCCGTTCGTCGACTTTTCGATGCGCTTGCTTCTTTTAGTGTGGGCTTAGTTTTTGTCAGGGGCGCCGAGAAAATCGGCAATGGCCTTGGCGAAGAGCCTGTGCCCATGACTTCCCCAGTGGGAATCGTTCGACAAGTAAATATCGGGAATCCCAGCGGCAATCGCTTCGGTGAGGATCTTGTCGGTACGGGGAACTGGGAGAGACGGATCTTTGGCGACTTCAGCGACGAGGTTCACCGTGGCATCTTCCGGATTTTGGAGATAGGGCGCGTAGGACGAAGTTTTGTCGGGAGCAATAAGAAGAACAAATTTGGTGACGCCATTGCTCTCGATGATTTTTTGGAAAACAGAAATCCCACTGCGCAGGTCGCTGTAGTCGGATTCTTTCAGGTCTTTTTTTCGGGATTCGTCGAAGTAGACAAGAAGATCGCGGTCGTTCGGCGAGCTGAATAGACCCGGCTTGACGAGCGGGACTTCCAGCACTTGGTTGTTGAGGTGGGTTCGGCGTTGGAAGATGGCACCGAGGTGACCTAGGACGTGATCGGGATCGTAGCCGGGTTTGGTATTTGCAGCTTCCTCATGGTGAGCAACGCCAAGTGGTTTCGCTGTTGCAAAGAGCGGTTCCAGCGCTGTTGGGGAGTCTTTTTTGGCGGGAGGAGTTTCTTTTGAAAAATAGGCGACACGCTCGTGCAAGTAGCGTTCAACCGATTCAAAAATGAAAAGCTTGGGCGGAAACTTTTTGAAAGCCTCGCACTCCATGATCTCTTGCGGCCAATAGCGGCGGGTATCGATGACAATCATGGAAAGTCCCGTGCGGTTGATAAAATAATTCTGCCAACCGAATCGGCGGCTCTCTTGATCGCAGCTGAAGGAGTCTCCCAAGAGGACGACATCATAATAGCGGTTGTAGTCCTTGAGGTCGGTGGTGACGTGGAAGAGGTTTTTGTCGAACGTGGTCTGAGGTGCCCGCCACCCAAAATCATTCTCGGCATAGCCTCCCACGCGGGCAAGGTCGCCATCCACCGGCAGAAGCCACGAAGCGATCGCCCACACGGTGGCCAGAACAGCCAAGAACCAGACACCTGTTAGACGACTATAGGTAAGGAGTGTCATATTAAAAATCCCGATAGAGGAATGAACTCACGTTACTGAGATTAAGCATGCACCAGGTGAAAGTGAGGATGGTGATGGCAAGCCAGAGAAGCGAAGGTCGCCAACCAAACGGCAAAAAGGCGCGCGGCAAATCTTCGATCTTTTTTCCGTAGGTGACGATGCCTGGCTCCATGTTGGCCAGGAGTTGTTGGCTGTTTGGAAGGAGGCTCACAAACAGCGCTAGTCCACCTAGGCACACAAGGAGGACGAATTGAGGATCTATCGTGAGCCCGAGTAAAGCGGGCAAGGCCATGAGAATCGGGGAGGATTTAAAAAACAAGGGATCACCGGGAAGCACAAGTCCATTTGAACCAGTCAAGCCGGCCAGCAATCGAAAGGCTTCCTCGGGATTGGCCGCTCGAAAGAAGATCCATGACACGAGAACCGCGAGAAATGTCACCAACCGTCCACCCCAGCCAGTAAAAAGGGCGGCTCCGGGGATTCGGGTGCGTTCATTGAGCTGCGCCCAGTAGTGATTCACCATCAAGTAGGATCCATGCAGGGCTCCCCAAAGGAGAAACGTCCAACCCGCGCCGTGCCAAAACCCGCCCAGCAACATCGTGAGGAAAAGGTTGAATGAGCGACGGAAGGGTCCGCAGCGGTTGCCGCCGAGCGAAATGTAAACGTAATCGCGAAGAAACCGAGAGAGCGTCATGTGCCAACGCCGCCAAAAATCGGTGATGCTATCCGCTTTGTAAGGAGAATTGAAATTCAGCGGCAGGCGGATGCCAAACAAGCGGGCTATACCCAGCGCCATGTCCGAGTAGCCTGAGAAATCAAAATACAGCTGAAACGCATACGCGAGGGCACCGATCCACGCCGCCGACATACTGATCGGGCTTCCCACGCTCACCGCCCAGAACGCCTGATTAGCCCATGGAGCGATCGTATCTGCAACGAGGACTTTTTTAGCTAGACCCATTGTGAATAGGGTCGCTCCCACGCAGATATCCGCAGAACGCTCCTCCTCGGATCGCATTTTACGGAACTGGGGGAGGGACTCTTTCTGATAAACAATCGGGCCGGAAACAATCTGTGGAAAAAAGGCCGAATAAAGGAGAAACTCAAAATAATTGCACGGGACCGCTTCCTTCTTGCGCGCGGCAACCAACCACGCGATCTGCATAAATGTGATGAATGAAATGCCCAGCGGCAGGAGCATTTTTTCGATGAAAATATTCGTCTGAAGAACCGCATTCAAATTGGCGACGAAGAAATTCGCGTATTTGAAATAGGCGAGGACAAAGATGTTCAGTGTGACCGATCCGACGAGAAGCCATTTCCCAGAAGATTCCCCGCTGCGCGATAGGCGACTGCCGAGAAAGTAGTTCACCGCTGTCAGTGGCAGAAATAACAGCAACACGTTCGTATTCGTCCACGCGTAGAAAACCAGTGAAGCCGCCAGAAGCCAGAGCTGACGCCAAAAAACCGGCGTCACTCGCTCTAGAAGCAGAAAACCAATCAAGACAATCGGGAGGAAACTAAAGAGAAACGTAACGGAATTGAAAAACATACGTTTGGGCGGGGGTGTATTTCCAGCATACCGAAAAGCCCCATTCCAACCAGAAATTTTCTAAGAGGGAAAATGAGCGAGGGTACAAAAAATCCCGCCCGCATTACTGCGGGCAGGATGATTGTCAAATGGCGACGTGTCCTTATTCCGCTGGTGCGGCTGTTTCTTCTTCGTCCTCTTCGTCGCTGACGACGGGGGCGATCGCTTGAAGGACTTCGTTGGCGCGAAGATCAATGAGTTTCACGCCTTGGGCATTACGGCCGGTTTCGCGGATTTCAGAAATGCGCGTGCGGACCATTTTGCCCTTGTTCGTGATGAGCATGAGTTCGTCATCGTCCCGGACGGTGAGTGCCCCCGCGACAGCGCCGGTTTTGTCATTCGTCTTCATGGTGATGATGCCTTTGCCTCCGCGACCTTGGAGGCGGTATTCCTCAAAGCTCGTGCGTTTGCCGAGGCCGTTCTCACCGGCGACGAGAAGTTGGGCGTCCTTGTTCACGATAGCGGTTCCGACGATGTAGTCGCCTTTGCTCGGACGGATACCCCAGACGCCGACGGTATCGCGGCCTTGGTCTTTCACTTCCTCTTCACTGAAGCGGATGCTCATACCCTCGTGGGTGATGAGGACGATTTCGTTGTGTCCGTCGGTGAGTTTGCAGTCGATGAGCTTGTCGCCCTCTTCGATCTTGATGGCAATGATGCCGCCCTTTCGGATGTTTTTAAAATCGTTGAGGTTGGATTTTTTCACAATGCCGCTGCGAGTCGCGAAGACAATGTGGAGGCCTTCGTTCCAAGTTTCGTCGTCTGTTTTTTGACCTTGGATGCGGATGGTGGCGGTGATTTTTTCGTCGCTGCGAAGCTCAAGGAGGTTGGCAATCGAGCGGCCTTTGCTGGCGCGTGAGCCTTCAGGTATTTCGAATACACGTTCGACATAGCAGCGACCACTCTCAGTGAAGAACATGAGGTAATCGTGCGTGGCGGCGGTGAAGAGATATTCGACGAAGTCGCTGTCCTCCTCTTTTTCAGATTCGCGAGCCGTCATGCCGATCACGCCCTTGCCGCCGCGTTTCTGGGCGCGGAAGGCGCTGACGAGCGTGCGCTTGATGAATCCGTTGTGAGTGAGTGTGACGATCACGCCTTCGTTGGCGATGAGGTCTTCGATGGTGACTTCACCTTCGGCAGGAACAATCTGTGTGCGGCGAGGTGTGCCGTATTTGAGTTGGAGTGCTCGGAGTTCGTCTTTGATGATCGTGAGGACGCGTTTTTCTTTCGCAAGAATATCCATCAGATCTTTGATGGTGGCGATGAGAGCGTCGTATTCCTGCTTGATGCTATCGCGCTCGAGACCGGTGAGTTGGTACAGGCGGAGATCGAGGATGTGGCCGACTTGTTTCTCGCTGAAGCGGTAGTGTCCGTCTGCAACGCGAGCCTCGCTGCGAATGAGGATCCCGAGGCCTTCTACGGCTTTTCTCGTCCAGGAGAGGGCGAGGAGTTTGGACTTGGCATCATCGCGATCGCGCGAATCACGGATGATTTTGATGAAGTCGTCGAGATTCGCGAGCGCGATGAGGAAGCCTTCGAGTTTCTCAGCTTCGACTTCGGCTTGGTCGAGGAGGTAGCGTGTGCGGCGGAGGATGACTTCGCGGCGGTGCTCGATGTAGCTCGTGATGGCGTCCTTGAGCGAAAGTAACTTTGGCTTGCCGTGGTCGATGGCCAGCATGTTCGTGCTGAAGGAGGATTCCAGTGCGGTATGCTTGTAGAGATTGTTGATGATGACCTTAGGGTTGCCATCGCGTTTGAGGTCGATGACGACGCGGGTGTCCTCGGCGCTCTCATCGCGGACATCGCTTATGCCGGTGAGAACTTTTTCGTTCGTGAGGTCGGCGATGCGCTTCACGAGATCCGCGCGATTCACGTTGTAAGGGATCTCGGTAATGATGATCTGCTCGCGTCCGCCTCGGACTTCGGTGACGCCTACGCGTCCGCGCACTTTTACGGATCCTCGGCCTGTTTCAAAGTATTGTTTGATTCCGGTCGTGCCCTGCAGGAGGCAGCCTGTCGGAAAATCGGGTCCCTTGATGTGCTCCATGAGCCCCTCGATTGAGATATCGGGGTTCTCAATTTGGGCGCAGATACCGTCGATGCATTCACTGAGATTGTGGGGCGGGATGTTCGTGGCCATGCCCACGGCGATGCCTGTGCCGCCATTGACGAGGAGGTTCGGAAATGCCGCTGGAAAAACGGTGGGTTCCTCGCGGGTTTCGTCGTAGTTCGGACGGAAGTCGACTGTACCCTTGTCCATGTCGGTCATGAGAGCGGCGCCGAGATGTTGGAGGCGGGCTTCCGTATAACGCATCGAGGCGGGCGGATCGCCTTCCACGGAACCGAAGTTACCTTGTCCGTCGACGAGCATTTCGCGCATCGCCCAGGGTTGCGCCATGTGAACGAGGGTTGGGTAGATCGCTTGGTCGCCGTGCGGATGGTAGTTACCCATCGTCTCACCGACGATTTTCGCGCACTTGAGGTGTTTGCGGTTCGGTTGGACACCGAGTTCATTCATCGCAAACAGAATTCGGCGCTGAGAGGGTTTCAGGCCGTCGCGGGCATCCGGGAGGGCGCGCGAAATAATGACCGACATCGAGTAGTCGAGAAACGACTTCGACATTTCATCGGCCACATTAACGAGTTCAACTTTTTCGTTTTGGGTATACATGGTTTAGCTGGGCAAAGATTCGGGAAAAATGGGAATGAGAAGTTTGGTGGCGGCAGCACGCATCCGGCTATCGGTGGCGCAAAGAGGAAAGTCTTGGGACAAGTCGCAGGACGACACGTGGATCGAATCCATCGAGCGCACGGATACATCGGGGTTGGCAATGGCGAGAACCCGGTTGGCGTTTCTGAGTGTCCGCGTATCCAATGGATACAGCACAAGTTCCTCGGAATCCGTCCATTTCATGAAAGTGTCCCAAGCGCGTTGCCGTTCCGCGGGCGTGAGAAGGTTATCGCGTTGTTTTTTGAAAAGGGCGGAGGCGACCTCGGTTAGCGCCAGTTCCGAAGAGGCAATGGGTTGTCCCTTTGTGGCCTTAACAAAAATGGGGCTGTCAGGCTCGGGAACAAGAAGTTTTACGATGATCGCGCTATCAAGATACATGGTTAGGGTCTGGAATCGCGCTCCTCCCGAATGATTTCGTCTGCGGTCGGACCGCCGCGCCAAGGAGGCATCGTGGCAAGGTGTTCGGCTGCACCCGAGAAGGGTTTGTGTTGTATTTTCAGATTGGCCGATACAATGAGTGCCTTCGGCTTGCCGCCGCTGGTGATCGTGATTTCGCGTCCACCTGCCGCCAACTCGAGCAAGGCGGATAAATGGGTTTTGGCGGAGCGGACGCTGATCGTCTCGCCAATGCCAGGTATCACGGCAATTTCCTGCAACACCGAGGAGGATTCCGGCCCTAGGTCGTCCAGATAATTGACTGTTTTCTTCATTCCTCACTGTAGTCACATGTGGTCACGCTCGTCAAACGTCCAAGCGGGCGTTGAGGGCATTGTCCTCGATGAATTGGCGGCGTGGTTCGACGACGTCGCCCATGAGAATGGTAAACATGCGGTCGGCCTCGACGGAGTTGTCTTCATTGAGTACGACCTTGAGCATTTTGCGCTTCTCAGGATTCATCGTCGTCTCAAAGAGTTGCTTCGGATTCATTTCTCCCAGACCTTTGAATCGTTGGATCGATAGGCCGCGTTTGCCGATCTCAATAATACGGGCGAGAATCTCAGGTATGGCAAAAAGAGGTGTCGTGACCGCTTTGTCACCCTCGCCCTCGACGAGTTCAAAAATCGGGCTGTCGCTGCTCGAGTAATGCTCGATTTTGAGGCCTTTTCTGGCGAGTTCGTCGATGAGTTTCTGAGCGGATGTGGACTCGTGGAGCTCGATGAGCTTCGCACGGCGGCGGTTGGCGGGATCGACCTTTTCCTTTTTCGACTTCGTCGGCACATCAGGGAAGGGGAATTCGCCTTCAACTGGCTCGGGAGCCTCATCGTAAAGGTTCAAATCGCGGTTGCCTTCGTGGAACTCGCGGACTTGCGCTTCGCCTGGGAAGTAGCTGGCCCACTCGGTGTTGCCTTCGCGGACTTTGACCATGAAAGTCGGGAGCTTACCAGTCGCAGGATCGCGTTCGGCGAGGTATTCTTCAAAGTCGCCGCCGTGACGACGGATGGCATCGCTGAACTTCGCAAAGCGCTCGAGGAGTTCGAGGATGTCTTTGAGTTGGGTCGAGTTGAAAACTTTGCCATCAGCGAGATTTTTGATCTTCACTTCGTCGGCGCCAATGCCGATGAGGATCTTGTTGAGCTGAGCGTCGTCATCCACATATTCCTCCCGTTTTTTGCGCTTGATGAGATAAAGTGGGGGTTGCGCGATATAGATTTTGCCTTGCTTCACGAGTTCCGTCATGTGACGGCAGAAGAACGTGAGGAGGAGGGTGCGAATATGCGAACCGTCGACGTCGGCATCGGTCATGATGATGATCCGGCCGTAGCGTAGTTTCTCAATATTGAAGCTGCCTTCGCGGTCTTTCTCGGTTGCGGCAATGCCGATGCCGGTTCCGATCGCGGTGATGAGCGTTTGAACCTCGGTATTTTGAAGAACCTTATCGAGGCGGGCTTTTTCGACGTTGATGATTTTACCCTTGATCGGAAGAATCGCTTGGAATCGGCGATCGCGACCTTGCTTGGCCGAACCGCCGGCCGAGTCACCTTCGACCACGTAAAGTTCCGTGAGATCAGGATCGCGCTCCGAGCAGTCGGCGAGTTTTCCGGGCAGTCCGCCGCCGGTGAGAGCGCCCTTGCGGACGGTTTCACGCGCTTTGCGTGCGGCTTCGCGGGCCCGTGCGGCCATGAGGCACTTCTCGATGATGCGTTTGCCTACATTCGGATTTTGGTCGAAGTGCAGCATTAAACCCTCGTAGCTGATCGAGCCAACAATGCCGTCCACCTCGGGCGAGATGAGTTTCACTTTGGTCTGGGATTCGAAGCGAGGATCGGGGTGCTTCACGCTCACAACGGCGGCGAGGCCTTCAAGGACATCGTTGCCGGTGATCGGGACGTCTTTGTCCTTCAGCAGGGAATTGTTTTTCGCGTACTGGTTGATCGCGCGGGTGAGGGATCCGCGGAAGCCGCTGCTGTGCGTGCCGCCGTCCGGATTTGGAACGGCATTCGTGTAGCAAAGGAGCTGTTCGTTGTAGGTATCCGTATAGTTTAGGCCGATCTCCACGATCACCTTGTCCCTCGTGCCCTTGATCATGATCGGCTTGGGGTGAACGAGAGTTTTATTTTCTACCAAGCGGCCCACAAATTCTTCCACACCGAGAGGGTGAACGATCTGCATCGGCTTCGCTCCATCTTGGCGCTCATCAAGGAACGTGAACGAGAGCGGAGCATTGATGTAAGCCAGATCATTCAATCGGGTGATGATGCGCTCGGCCTTGAACTCCGTTGTTTCTTGGAAAATCTCCGAGTCCGGCAGGAAAGTGATAAGTGTGCCAGTCTGCTTGGCGGATTTGACCTCGGCGATCACGTGCAGGCTCTGCTTTGTTGCGCCGCGCTCGAAAGACATCGCATGGATCTTGCCATCGCGTGTCACTTCGACTTTGAACCACTCGGAAACCGCGTTCACGCACTTCGCGCCGACGCCGTGGGTTCCGCCCGAGTATTCGTAGTTGCCCTGACCGTATTTTCCGCCGGAGTGCAAGCGGGTGAGAACGAGTTCCACGCCGGGGATGCCTTCTTCTTTGTTGATATCGACGGGAATGCCGCGTCCGTTGTCGCGAATGGAAATGGAACCATCTGCATGAATGGTCACATCGATATGAGTGCAATGGCCTGCCAGAAATTCATCGACCGAGTTATCAAGAACCTCGCTCACGCAATGGTGGAGCGCACGTTCGTCCGTTCCGCCGATGTACATGCCGGGCTTTTTGCGCACGGCCTCCAGTCCCTTGAGGGAACTTAAATCATCGGCAGTGTAACCGCTCGCCTTGAAGTCCGGCGTGGGTTTAACGGCTTTTTTGGCTTCGTTGTTAGTGGCGTTTTTTTCGGGAATTTGTTCGTCAGGCATCTGATTCAGAATTTCGTCGCTGGGATCGGTGGACAATTCAGATTTCTATTTAAACGGGCACGCGGTCCCACGGCAATGTTTTTCCGCAATTTTCTGGCTTTTCCACAGGATGTTGGGATGTGATAAAAAGCCATCCACAAGATATTGGAAAAGCCGAAACTCAACTTCTTTCAACTCCTCCGCGAAGTCGTCTGGATTTTGCTCATTCTGGGCATCGGTCTAGCCGCATTCACTTGGAATCATGAAAGCGTCTTTTTTGGTGGGGAGGTTTATTTTACCGACGGAGATTGCTATGCGCGAATGACGCGGGTGCGGATGATCGAGGCTGAGGGGTTGCACAGCATACGATCTCATGCCTTTGAAAATTTCCCGAATGGCACGACGCCGCATACGACGATGCCGCTCGATGCCCTCATTGCCGGCTTGTCGCAAGTTCTGCGGCCCTTTTCCTCGAACTCCTTGTCGCTTGCGGGAGCATGGATTTCTCCTTTGATCGGTTTTTCCCTGCTTATCTTCCTTGAGGTATGGTCTTTTCGAATGCGGTTGCCCTATCGCCGTGCGATGCTGTTGCTTGTCGCTGTCTCGCCGATTCTCGCGCATGGATTTCAAATAGGTCGACCGGACCACCAATCGCTTCTTCTTTTCTTGATTGCCGTTGCGATCGCGGCCGAGGTGGGCATCGTTTTGCAGCGCGGGCGTGGTTGGGCTTTTGTCTCTGCGAGCGCTTGGGCTCTCGCGCTATGGGTTTCGCTCTTTGAGCCCTTGATCCTTCTCGCTCTAGTGCTGGCGACGCGCGGAGCCCTTTTTGTTTTCACTTCGCAGCTCCGGCCAACTCTGCGAAAGGCTATCTTGCCAGTCGGGCTTTTTGTCACGTTGGTCGCTGCGGCTTTTATTGTCGATGGTTGGCGGGCGGCAGCCTTTCATCCGGCCTTTGATCGGTGGGCACAAAATATCGGGGAACTTCGCTCGACGACTCCTAGCGT
>CAYRTN010000008.1:0-22580 GCA_964427235.1 uncultured Chthoniobacter sp.
ACTCCGGAAGATGTCGAAGGAGCGCGAGTGGCACTCGAAAAGGCCTACCATGATAAGGGATATCAGACCGTCTCGGTCACTGTGCCGCCTCAAAGCGTAACCAGCGGGGTGATCGTCATGCAGGTATCCGAGGTCACGGTCGGGCGTCTCACCGTCAAAGGGTCTCGATTTTTCGATATCGAGAAAATCAAAAAAATGGCTCCTTCGTTGGCGGAGGGTAATGTGCCGAACTTCAATGATATACAACAGGATATCATGGGTCTTAATCAGCAGGCGGACTGCCAAGTCACACCATCGCTGACAGCGGGCAAGATCCCAGGAACGGTGGATGTCGAGTTGACCGTGAAGGACAAATTTCCGCTTCACGGCAGCGTGGAAATCAATAATCGCTACAGTGCAAATACGACCCCACTCCGCTTGGATGCGGCTGTGCGCTACGACAATCTCTGGCAATGGGGCCACACAATCGGCGGCGCATTCCAAGTGGCCCCGCAGAGACCCAGCGACGCCCTTATTTTCTCTGGCTACTACATCGCTCGCACCCCCTCGATCAACTGGCTCTCGCTCATGCTCTCGGCGACCCGCCAAAACAGTGAGGTCTCGACTCTCGGTGGGTCAAGCTCACTTGGTAATGGTGAGATCTATGGTGGGAAGTTTTTGGTAAACCTGCCCTCGAAAAAAGGGTTCTACCACTCTGCCAGCTTGGGCCTCGATTACAAAGATTTCGCACAGGACTTGGTAGTTAATGATCAAATTGTCTCCAGCCCGCTGACTTACTGGCCGTTCAGCCTGAACTACAATGCCAGCTCGATTGGCAAGCATTACCAGACCGAATTCAACGCAGGCGTGACCTTCGCTTTCCGCGGAACGGGAACCGAGGAGGCGATTGACTTCGATAATCGTCGCTACAACGCGAGTGCAAATTTTTTCTACCTGCGCGGCGGGATCGAGCACACGCAAAAGTTGGCGTGGGATTTTCAGCTTGTGGGAGGTTTGCAAGGTCAGGCTACAGCCAATCCCTTGGTCGATACCGAGCAGTTTAGCCTCGGTGGTCTCAGCACGGTGCGCGGGTATTTGGAGTCCAGCGTTGTGGGGGACAATGCCGTTTGCGGCACATTGGAGTTTCGGACCCCTTCTTTGCTCGGGTGGCTTCCCGAGGGAAATGAGTGGCGATTTTTTGCGTTCATTGATGCTGGCTACGCGATGCTCAACGACCCTCTTCCCGAGCAAGTGGATCACTTCACACTCTGGAGCATAGGCGTGGGAACGTCGCTGCGCCTGATCGAGCATGTGAATGGGGAATTCCTCATCGGTATCCCCCAAGTCACCCAGTCTCCCTCACAAGCCGGCCAACCTTTGTTCACTTTCCGTGTCTCCCTGGAACTCTAAACGCATGCCATGAAAATAAACTCATTCATCCAAACATCACTCATCGCCCTTGTCGCGTTACTCGCCTCTCAAGCCGATTCCCAAGCTTGGTGGAATACCGCTTGGACAGCCCGCAAACCCATCACGATTGATACGACAAAAACCGGCTTTGAGGTCTCCGGTCCAGTCGGCACCGCAACGGTCCTCCTTCGCTTGCACCAAGGGAATTTCAATTTCGAATCCGCCAAGGAAGATGGGAGTGACCTGCGCTTCGTTGCCGAGGATGACAAGACTCCCCTCGAACACCGCGTGGAAAAATGGGATGCCCTCATGAATGAAGCTTTCGTTTGGGTCAAGGTCCCAGCGATCAAGCCCGGCGCTCAAAGTAAAATCTGGCTCTACAGCGGTAATGCGGAATTGAAGGCAGAGGACGCCGTTGATCCGAAGGCCGCCTACGACGCAGAGACCATTCTTGTCTATAACCTCAATACCCCTACGCCCACCGATGCTACGAAGAATGCGAACAACGCGTCTTCTGGTGGGACGCTCTCGGAGGGCGCGCTCATTGGTTCTGGAATGCGACTTCTTGGCAACACGGCGATCAAGATTCCTGGCTCGCCGACCTTGAGTGCCTCACCTGGGCAACCCTTCAGTCTCTCCACGTGGATTAAGCTCACCACGCTTACGGAAAAGGGAGTTCTCCTTGATTGGGATGCTGGTGACAACCAGTTCCAAGTCGGTTTTGAAAATGGCGTGCCCTATTTGCTGATCCGTAACGCGGGTGCTAAATCCCAGTCGCCCGCAGGCGAGCCCCTTGCAGTCAATGTCTGGAAGCATCTGGCGGTGGTTTGTGATGGTTCGGCGACCACGCTGTTCATCGACGGGAAGGAATACTCAAAAGTCAGCCAAGGACTTCCTGTGCTTACTTCCGAAGCGGTTCTCGGCGCTGATAAGGATGGTAAAAATGGCGCTGTGGGTGAGCTCGATGAATTGGAAATCTCAAAAGCCGCCCGCACGAATGGCTGGGTGCAGTTTTCCTACGTCAGCCAAACCGGTAATGACTCCAGCACCAAGCTCATCGTTCATGGTGAGAGCGAGGGAGGCGAGGGTGGGGGACATAGCGGCGTCATGCAGCATCTGGCCCTCTTCGGCGATATCGCTAACAACATGATGTTCGATGGTTGGATTGCCATTGTAGTGTGCGTGATCATGATGGCTGCAGGTTGGACCGTGGCCGTCCTCAAGTTCAGCAGCCTTGGTAAAATCAAAAAGGGCAACGATGAGTTCCAGCGTCTCTGGAAAGACGTGGCGGCGGACCTCACCGAAATGGATCTCGATAATCCCAAGTCGGCTAAAGCGTTTGGCGGCAAGATTGGCAAAAAAGGGCTCGCCCTCCTTGCTGATTCACCGCTGTATCACATCTATCACGTGGGTTCGGAAGAAATTCGCCACCGTCTGGGATTTGGCAAAAACAAAGGCCAAGGACTCTCCGCTCGGTCGATCCAAGCTATCCGCGCCGCCTTGGATGCGGCTTACGTCCACGAGCAGCACCGCCTCAGCAAAGGCCTCGTCTATCTCACTGTCAGCATCGCCGGTGGGCCCTACGTTGGGCTGCTTGGAACCGTCGTTGGCGTTATGATCACATTTGCCATCATCGCTAAATCCGGCGAGGTCGATGTGAACTCGATTGCGCCAGGTATCGCGAGCGCGCTTCTCGCCACGACGGTCGGTCTGCTCGTCGCTATTCCCGCTCTATTCATGTATAGCTTTCTGAATACGAGCATCAAAGGGGTTAGCGCCTCGATGCAGGTGTTCATTGATGAGTTTGTGGCCAAGGTAGCCGAGTTTTATCCACCACCCGGAGAGAGCCAACGAACCGTTCCGATTCGCCAAGTCCGCACCCCTGAAGAGGCGGCCCGCAACGAAGAGGCCAAGGGAAGTGAGTCGGCCGCCATCATGGCTGCCATCGCTTCAAAAACCACTTAACCATGGACGCCGGCGACGACAAATCCTACGACGATATCAACGTCACTCCGATGGTGGATCTCTACCTCGTGTTGCTCCTGATTTTCATCATCATGACCACGGCGGGAGTTCAGGGCGTGAAAGTGGACCTGCCGAAGGGCAGTAAAGCGCCGGCAGTTGGTGGGCCCAAAGGAAAATCCATCACGGTGAATAACGAGGGGAAAATATTTTTGGATACGGTGCCAGTGACCCTTCCCGAACTCGAATCCAAGCTCACCGAGCACAAATCCAAAGTCCCCGAATTTCCTGTTGTGGTTCGGGGTGACCGCGCCACGCAGTATCAACTCGTGATGGATGTCCTCGACGTGCTCGGCAGGCTGGACGTCAAACAAATCGGTCTCGCCACCGTAGGGCCCAAATAAAAGATCCCATGCGCGACGAAGACGAAGAAGAGATCAGTTTCTTTGCGAAACACAAAACCAAGGTCATCGTGGGTGGTGTTCTTTTGGCAGGTCTCGTCGCGTATTTTGCGCTTTCTTCCAAGCAGGCGCCTAAAAAGAAATCTTCAGTCAGCATGGTGAGTATATCGCTTCCGCCGCCCCCACCTCCGCCGCCCCCGCCGCCGCCACCACCACCGAAGGAACCGCCACCTGAGCCTGAAACGGTCAAAGAAGAAAAGTTCACACCCGAACAACCGCCGGAACCTGAGCCTCAAGCGGCTCCCGAACCCGCCCCGCTGGGAACCAATATTGAAGGAAATGGCCCCGATGCCTTCGGCTTATCCAAAGGCGGTGGAAGTGGCATGATCGGCGGCACCGGGACGGGTAAAGGTGGTAAGGGGTCGAAATACGGAGCCTTTGCAGGACAAGTCCAATCGAAGGTCGTTCAGTCGCTCCGCAATCACAAAAAAACAAAATCCGCGACGCTCAATGTCAAGGTGCGCGTTTGGGTGGACTCCACCGGACGAGTCACCCGATCCACGCTTGAAGGCAGCGCGGGCGACCCCGCCACGGATGCCGCCATCACTAAAGAAATCTTAACCGGCCTGCAAATGCAGGGCGCGCCACCGGAAGGCATGCCCATGCCGATCGTTATGCGACTGCAAGCCACCCGACCCAATTAAATAAACCATGAGTATTCCCAATTTCACCCTTCGCCTTGCCATTGTGCCCTTGCTCGGCACCTTACTGACAGCCAAAGCGCAGGACTACACTGTCGCCCAGGCCGGAAAATCCATCGTTTTCGACTACGCGCAAAATAACCCGCCACCGGAGCCTGCTGCAACTCCTGAACCGGCTCCGACACCTGTACCGCCCCCTGTACCTCAAGCCACGCCTGAGCCGACGCCTGCACAGAAAGCGGCGCAAGCAGAACCTTCTAAGCCCACCAGCGTGGAGGCCCCGCTCCCCACGGGAGGCCCCGCCACCCCAACGGGCAACGTCACCATCAATCTCATCAACAAGCTCGTGAAGCGTGGCATTCTTGATGCGGATGAAGCGAAGGAAATGATCCGTCAGGCCGAGGCCGAAGCGGAGGCCGTTCGCTCCCAGTCTCAAACCGACATGGTCGCCATCGCACAAGCCGCCGCCGTTCAAGTTGTGGCGTCTTCCGCACCTGTGGAAAGCGGCGTCCCAGCCGCTTCCTCCTCCGACATTCGTGTTACCCACATTCCGCAACCGGTGAAAGATCAGATCAAGGAAGAGATCAAGCTCGAGCTCGCCACGGATAAGGTTTCCAACCAAATCTCCTCTGCCGTGCGTCTTCCTAAGTGGGTTCAGGACGTGAAGCCCTTCTTGGATATTCGTGTTCGGTATGAAGGGGACTTCTTTCCGACCGGAAATGATGCCACGGGCGCTTTCCCGAATTTCAATGCGATCAATACTGGTGCCCCATTCGATACGACAGGCAACCAATTTGCGCCTCAGCTGAATGTGGATCAGAATCGCAATCAGTTTAAACTTCGTGCCCGTTTCGGTGCAGATATCGCGATGGCGGAGAATTTTTCCACCGGATTCCGAGTTGCCACGGGACAGAACAACTCGCCTACGTCCACAAACCAGAGCATGGGCCTCGCCAACTCAGCGACTCAGGGACAGGGAGGCAACTTTAGCAAATACGCCATCTGGTTGGATCGCGCCTTCCTCCGCTACGATTGCAAATACGAAGATGTTCTCAAGGCCAGCGCATGGGTCGGTCGATTTGATAACCCCTTCTTTTTCACTCCGCTCATCTGGGATGATGACCTCGGTTTTGACGGCGTAGCTGCGACGATCAAGGGCAATGTCACTGAGAACTTCCAAATCTTCACCACCGGTGGGGCATTCGTTGTCTACAATACCGATTTAAACTTTTCATCGAACCAACCGGAGAAATTCAACAGCTATGACAAATACCTTTTGGGTGTCCAAACCGGTATCGATTGGAAAGTGGCTGATGATTGGAAGGCGAAAGTCGCCGCTGCCTATTACAGTTTCTACAATATCGAGGGACAACTCTCTAATCCCTACACGCCCCTCACGGCCAGCGACGCGAGTAACACGGACAACAGTCGTCCTTCCTTCGCTCAGAAGGGTAACACCTACATGGCCATTCGCGATATCATACCCGACGCGAGCAATGATTATGGCGCGATCAACCAGTGGCAATATTACGGACTCGCAACTAAATTTAACGTTCTAGCCCTTACTGGTCGTCTCGATTACGATGGTTTTGAGCCTGTCCGCGTGTCGCTCATTACCGAGTTTGTTCAGAACTTGGCATTCAATAAAGCCGACATCAACAACATAGCTGTCAACAATCGCAGTGCTCTAGACGCAAATAACCTCACGGATGTAGGTCAGTTTGATGGAAGCCCCTATGGTTGGTATGGCGAGGTGCGTGTGGGTACGCCGTCTCTTTCGAAGCGTTGGGATTGGCAGCTCAATGTTGGCTACCGCTGGATTGGATCGGATGCTGTCGTTGACGGATTCAATGATTCTGATTTCGGCCTAGGTGGCACAAATATGAAGGGCTTTACGGTCGGAGGGTTCCTCTCTCTTTCTCAGAATGTCTACCTCGGAGCCCGCTGGATGGGGGCTGATAGCATCACTGGGCCTCAATACAATACGAATATCCTCTACTTTGAAATCAACTCCAAATTCTGACGCGTCATGAAAAGAAATCTACTTCCTCGCCTCACTGCTCTCAGTCTCCTCGTCGCTTTCCTTCCCGCGGTTCATGCCGCTGAGGAGGATCCCACCGCGAAATTCCGAGAAGCCCTCAAAAACACGATGCTCAAGCTTCGTGATGCGCAAGGCCAACTCGCCAATGCCCAGGCTGCGACCATCGCTGCGGAGAGCAAAGTCGCTGAGTTGACCTCCAAAAACGAAGCGCTCACTAAAGACCTCGTTGCCGAACGAAACACGGCCACCAATACCATCACTGACCTGAATAAAAAAATCGTGCAACGTGACGGCTCGATCTTGGAACTCGAAGCCTCCCTGGCAAAATGGAAAAAATCCTATGGCGAAGTCACCAAGTTGGCGGCGAAGCGGGAGAACCAGCGCGCCATCTTCGAAGCGAAAAACATTAAGCTCGAACGCCAAGTCGAAGACCAACAGACCCGAAATATTCAGATGCATAAGGTCGGAATGGAAATTCTGGATCGCTACGAAAAGTTTGGTCTCGGCGATGCCATCTTGGCCCGCGAACCATTCACTGCCGCACAGCGCGTGAAATTCCAAACTCTGACACAGGATTTCGCCCACGATCTCACCGACGCCCGCATCCCGGCGAATGCTCCCGCAACCAAAGGGGAGTGATTTTTATCGAATGTGACGGAATCGTAACACGCCACACCTTCACCTAGAGACTACATTTGCCGATGATGTTAGTACAAAATCATGCTTTCCAAGCGTCGTAATATTTCACGCGATATCCGCGTTTTTCAGACTTTGGGAGGATTTCAAAAGTCACGTAAAGCTGTCACGCTGATCGTTCTTTTCGCATGGATCATCGCCATGCCGGTTGCTCCGCTGCGTGCGGGTGACATCCTGCGGGGCGGAGCCAGCGCGGCGAACGGACGCCGTGCCTCGGATGCCCGAGCCAACGCCGGTGCCGCTGCGGCCGATACCGCCAAAGTCCGCGCCCAAGACCGCCTTGCCCGCACCACCAAAGTCATCAGCGACATGCGTGCCCTCCAAGCCTCTGCCCGCGCTGCAGTCGGAGCGACGAGTGTTCCGAATGGCCTTGTCGATGGAGGTCTTAAAGTCCTCACTGGGCCGAATGCCAAGTGGGAAGGCGCCAATGCGCCTGTGGTGAACGGGAATACGGTCAATATCCGTCAGAAACAATCCCAAGCCCTCTTGCATTGGGAAACCTTCAACGTAGGGAAAGAGACCACGCTCAACTTCGACCAATCCGCCGGCGGTATGGATGCGGGGAAGTGGATCGCTTTCAACAAAGTCTTCGATCCAGCCGCCAAACCCTCCGAAATCCGAGGCAAAATCAACGCGCAAGGCCAAGTCTACATCATCAACCAGAATGGCATTCTCTTCGGCGCAGGATCCCAGGTCAACGCCCGCGCCTTAGTGGCTTCGACATTGCCGATCAACGACAACCTCGTCAAAAATGGACTCCTCAACAACAAGGAGGCCCAATTTCTCTTTTCCGCTCTCGAGGTTCCTGGTGGTTCGGATGGAACCCCGACATTCATTCCATCTGATGTTCCCGCAACTCTCGGCGATATTATCGTTGAGCGTGGGGCTAAAATCTCCAGCCCTGAACTCGATGGCGGCAATGGAGGCCGAGTTATGCTTGTCGGAGCCAATGTCCGCAATGAAGGTGAGATTTCCACTCCTGCGGGTCAAACCATCCTCGCTGCAGGTCTTCAAGTTGGGGTCCAAGCTCACAATAGTTCGGATCCAAGTCTCCGCGGTCTGGATGCTTGGGTGGGAGAGGTCGGCGATTATGCAGGCACTGTTACGAACACCGGACTCATCGAATCCAAAACTGGCAACATACTCGCTGTAGGCAAGCACATCTCTCAATCGGGGATTCTGGAAAGTTCTACGTCGGTGAACCTGAACGGAAGGATCGACCTCCTCGCCAGCTACGGAGCTGTCGCAAATCCGAATTTCGACAACCCTGCTACCCTTGGAGATGGAGCGCCCGTCTTTTTGCCGCAGTTCACAGGCGAAGTTGTTGCGGGCGCGGGATCATTGACGCGAATCCTGCCAGAGTACTCCTCCCATAAAGCCACTCCCGGAACAAAGCTGCCCCAGAACTCTCGGATCAACATCGATGCGCAAAGCGTAAGTTTTCAGAGCGGCTCCAATTTGATAGCGCCCTCGGGAGATTTGAGCATTCGCGCTGGCGAGTGGAGTTACAAGGACGACGAAACCCTCAATCGTACGATTTTCAATGCCGACGGCCAGGTCGAGGAGGCTCTTCCCTCAGCCCTCAGAAAGCCCTTTGTTTTCACCGGCGGGACGGTCGCCATTGGAAGCGGTGCCGTTATTGATTTGTCCGGCACCCCAGATGTGTTTGTTCCGCTTTCGCACTCATTGATGGATGTGCAGATGCGTGGCAACGAATTTGCTGACTCTGCCTTGCAGCGTGGCGGTGCCCTGCGGGCAAAAAACCTTCGGATCGACTTAAGGAAAATGGGTGTTTACGGGGGGAGATTTTGGATGGGAACGCCACTCGGCGATGCCACAGGTCTCGCAAACATCATCGAGCGAAATGCGGCCCAGTTGACGACGAGGGGAGGAACCATCGCAATTCAAGCGGGTGAATCGGTGAATATTGAAACCGGCGCTGAGTTGAATGTTTCCGGTGGATACACCCGCAACGAGGGAGGCATCATCCAAACTAGCCGTTTGCTACGAGGCGGAAATGTCGTGGATGTGGCGAACGCCACGCCTGATGTGCTTTACGATGGAATCTACACGGGCGAATCGAGCACCGTTTCCTTAAAATGGGGAAACGAAAAAATCTTCCAAAACGCTTTGGCGCCCGTGGGCGCATATACGCAAAAGGAATACATTTCCGGATCTGCGGGAGGTTCCATCGAGATTACTGCACCTCTAGCGAAATTGAATGGCCAGTTGCTCGGAAAAACAATCACTGGGCCCAAACAACTCGACAATCCGGTCGCCCACTCCTCGCTGGCACTCCGGTTTCGAAATGAAAAGCCCGTCGAAACACCGACCGGCATCATCTATGTCGATCAAATCACGGCCCCGCCTGCGATTGTTTTCGGCGTTGGAAGCGGACTTTCCATCCGCGAAAAGGAAATGGGCGAAACGATCTTCGTTCCAAGCCGCATTCTGGAAGAGGAAGAAGGTGGATTCGGCCGCCTGACGATCGAGAACAAGGATGGAACCATTCGGATCGCAGGCTCCCCCTTGGATTTGCCTGCTGGAGGCTCGCTGACTCTTCAAGCCACCAACATTGACTTGCTTTCCTCCATCACTATTCCCGGGGGGGCAATTTCCGCCACCGCTTACAACTACTCCCCATTCCTCTATGCTGAGCAATTCGCCACTGATGTGCTCGTCGGGCAACCGGCGCCCGAAGCGGTTGAGGGCACAGGAATCATCAGAATCGGAGCGGGCGTGGCTCTCGGGGTCTCTGGAACCATCTCGGACGAACGCCCGACAGAATCGAGTTCCGCAAATTCTCGACGCACGGTGGATGGCGGATCGGTTTCCCTCGAAGGTTTTTCGATCCTCGCCGGTGCGGCTAGCGCGATCAACGCTTCCGGTGGTATCGCCATCAATGGCCGAGGCAAATACTCTTGGGGAAAAGGCGGCGCGATATCGCTCTTGGCCGGGAAAGATCCAGGGCTTGGGACCTCTGTGGGCGGCTTGCTCTCTTTGCCATCGGTTCTGGAAGCCTATTCCGGCTCCACTGGCGGATCTCTTACGCTACAGGGAGTTCGCGCGACCCTTGGCGGATCGGGAACCTCGGCTGGAAAAAATCTCTCTTTGGAATCGGAGTTTTTCCAAAAGGGAGGCTTTGCAAACTTTGCAATTCGTGCCACGGGCGAACCGGGTTCAGAGTCTCCAGCAATCCTTGTTACGCCCGGGGCGAGCATCGAACCTCGCTCGGAAACTTTTGTTTACCGCCCGTTCTCTGGTATTGGCGGCGGGTCTGAGTTGTCTCGGCAACTTCTTCCAGAGGGAATTCGTAGTCCGGCGAGCCTCTCGCTGGTCGCGCTCGGCGTGGACGACCCGTTTACGGATACAACGGTGGAAGCAATTGGATCGGTAGTTCTCGGCGCAGGCTCGACAATCAGAACCGATATCGGGGGGGCGGTTTCGCTCAAGGGCCAGACGGTTTCCGTTTTTGGCACGATCGAAACACTTGCCGGCAGTATCTCTATCGAGGGCGGTCGCAAGTTCCCACTTGCCGCACAGCAGGAAGCCTCAACAACAAGCGCTCTGCCGACTGTCCATCTAGCCTCTACGGCCCGCCTGTTGGCCAGAGGGGCGACAAAAAAGACATTCGATCCTTTCGGTCGCAACATGGGTGAGGTGCTTGGGGGCGGAACGATTCGGGTGTCGGGGAATATCGTCGCCGAATCAGGAGCGCTGCTTGATGTCTCGGGAATTTCTAAGGAGCTGGACTTCCATCCTTACTCCCTCGAGAGAAGCCTCCGCGCTTCGTCGCGCGACGGCCTAGTCTCTCAACCCTGGGGGCAAAAATCGGTGCCGGTGGTGCTGGACAGCAACGGAGGCTTGATCAGCCTGCGCGGGTCGCAACTCCTTCTTTCGGACGCAACGCTTCTCGGAAAAGCCGGCGGACCAATGGCTCTTGGAGGCTTGCTTGCTGTGTCGTCCGACGCTTATTCGATTGGATCCGGGGAAGAGATCACTCTTCGTGTCAAACAATCCGGATATGTGATCGGCGAGGACAATCCGGAAATCAAAGTCGGCCTGCCGGTTTTGGATCCGGAAGGGTCTGAAGTGGTCGGGGGCGGATTTTTTGCAGCAGATCGTTTTTCCGCAGGCGGTTTCGCCGCTCTGGACTTGGGATATGAATATTTTCCCGCTGCAACAATTCCGCACGGCGGCAACATCAAGTTTGAGGGACCGGTATCGATCCAGGCCGGCGGGGCGATCCGCGTGGCGGCTGGTGGCATTATTCAAACGGATGGCCAAGTCGCTCTCTTAGCCCCCTACATCGCGATCGGGCAGGAATTCCGCCCTCCATTGAACCCCTCGGAAACCTACAACCCGTTCTTGGATGGGAACGGCAGGATTTCCGTTTCGCCCACTTCTGGGGCAGGAAGCCTCCAGTTGAGTGCCAGCCATGTGGATGTCGGAACTCTCGTTCTGAAGGACACCAGTTCCCTATCCATCACGGCGAATAACGGCGATATCCGTGGAAGTGGAACCTTGAGCGTCGCTGGAGAGATCACTCTCCGATCGGCCCAAATTTACCCTACGGGACTCGGGAAATTCGATATTTTCGCCTACGACACCGAGGACGCACTCGGCCGCATTTCGATTTTCCAGTCAGGGGAGCGACCTCTCCCGCTCTCTGCCGGTGGAAACCTTCGGATTTTTGCCTCGCAGATTTCCCATGCCGGGACCCTACGAGCGCCATTCGGAAGCATCACGCTCGGATGGGACGGAGCGGACTTGAATGCCTTGACTGAAGAAATCGACGGGCCCACGAACTCGGTTGTGGGAACCGATCTCGCAACACCGACAGCCTCGGAAATCAATCTTGCGAAAGGCGGAACCGTTTCTGTTTCGGCCATCGATCCTCGAACAGGCCAAGGCATCGTGATCCCGTTTGGCATCAGCCCCGATGGCAATTCCTGGGTCGATCCACGCGGAGTCAATGTCACGACAGGCGGCATGCCGGAGAAAAAAGTCACCATCTCAGGAGCCAGTGTTGTTCAGGAAAAAGGGGCGGTCATCGATCTGCGGGGCGGCGGCGACTTGCTCGCTTATCGCTGGGTTTCAGGCACGGGCGGCAGCTCCGATATCCTTGGCAGCGCCTCCGCTTGGAATGCCGGAAGCGATTACTCCGCTGGCGATCTGGTTTCCCACAATGGAGGGGTTTATTCCGCAAGGGCGGCGCTCAGCCCACGAGACTTCAATGGTTCCGTGCCCACGCCTAGCAGAACTGTCTATTGGCTCGAGGTTCCCGAATCCTTTGCCGTATTGGCCGGTTTCAACGCACCAGTGGCCCCCTACGCCCCCTTCAACTCGGGAGCCTATGCAAGTTCGCTCGGTGGAGACGCCGGATATGTTTCCAACCTCAAGATCGGAGATCGCATTTCTATCGGTCGAGGAAGTGGTCTGGCTGCAGGCACATATACGCTGCTGCCGAGGCGCTACGCCTTGTTGCCCGGGGCCCATCTTGTCGTTCCATCCGCCCGGCGTAGCGGTGGCTTCGTGAATGCCGAGGGCTCCGCTTTCGTCTCTGGCTTCCGGTCAAACGCTTTCTCGCAGCCATCAGTGGCCACTCCGATGCGCACCACTTATGAAATTGTCTCGCCCGCCGTTTTGGCAAACCGGGCGGCATACGCAACCTACTTTGCCAACCAATTCATTCCTGGGGCCGCTGCCGCTCTCAGAACCTCTGTAACGCAGCCATTGCCTCGGGACTCCGCATCGCTGGGCATTCATGGATCGTCATTGTTGAGTCTCTCTGGACTCGTTAGATCCGCTGCCGATAAGGAAGGGATTGGGGCGGCGATCGACATCAGTAGTCTCTCACCGATGACGGTCGGGAGCAATCCGGACTCTGTCGAAGGAGTCTATCTCGATGCCTCGATCCTGAATTCCTGGGGTGCCGAGAGTCTCCTCATCGGTGCACAGAGACAAAAGACATCTTCTGGCACAGTATTGGATATCAAAACCGAATCCCTTGTCGTGGATGGCGCCAACCCGGTCGCTCCAGACATTGCGCTGGCATCGAAGGGCGACTTGATCGTGAAGGCCGGGAGCAATCTGGTCTCGGCAGGGACAATGGGAACTTCTCGAATACTTGCCGTTGATGGTGCTGGTACGTTTCTCCGTGTTTCCTCGGATGCTCTCTCTACCTTTTCAAGAACTGGAGAAATCCTTGAGAATACCGCTTCCATTCAGATCGAGGGGGATTCGAAGCTGGCTGGAACCGCCGTTGTCATCGATTCCTCAAACCAGTCCTTTATCTCGGGAGGCAGCATTATCGAGGCCCGCCATATTTCGATCGGGGCTGGGAGCATTGTGGCTGATTTCGATGGTTCCTCGAATTCCGAAAGCGCCCTCGTTCTTGGCGGCAACTTGCTCCCGAGCCTCAACAAATCGGTCTCGCTGGCACTGTCCGCCTACACCTCTTTTGCATTGGCGGGATCGGGAACGCTGGGATCGGACAGCATGACAAACCTCACCATCAAGTCCGGTGGCATCCTTGGGGATGGATCGAATGCCATCCTCCATGCGCGAACAGTTCAACTCTCGAATCCCAACTCGGTTTCTGCTCCAGTTGCTTCGGGATCTGGCGGAAGCTTGAATCTGAATGCCGATTATCTCCACTTGGGCGATGGCGAGTTCTCCATCGCTGGGTATGACGAGAACAAAATCGCGGCAACCAAGGGCGTTCTTATTATCGGAAATGGGGCGCTTCTTTCTTCCGGAGTTGTGGAAATCTCGACGCCGGCCATCGCTGCATCGCGGTTGACTAATTACGAAATCAACGCCGAGAGCACACTGGCCATTAATTCCGAATCTGGAACAGCCAGCGTCGCCAGCGATCTCGGCGCTCGCCTAGGGCTTTCAGGAAGCTCCGTTCTGATTGGATCCAAAATCGACCTGCCAAGCGGTGAAATTGAGATTCGTGCCAAAAACGGCGATGTCACCATCGCGTCGGACCTGAGCGTCGCTGGCAGTGCCCACACCTTTTATGACTCCGTGCGCTATGCCGACGCCGGCAAAATCAGGCTGGTTTCGGATACGGGAAATGTCGTCCTCGCCGAAGGAGCCAAGATTTCCGTGGAAGCCAATGCAGATGGTGGCCGCGCGGGATTCTTCGAAGTGCTGGCGTCCTCGGGGGAATTTCAAAATTCAGGAACCCTTCTTGGTAGCGCTGGCGAAGATCGACAAGGTGGCTCGCTGACTCTGGATGTTCTTAAATTGCCGGATTACGCCACCATCAACACCCCGCTGGAAGAGGGTGGCTTCAACGCCGCGCGCTCATTCCGAGTTCGCACTGGAGATGTGCTCATCGACCAGGCTTCGACCTCCAGCGGCTTCCGCCTCTCGGCGGATGCAGGGAGTATTCAAGTTTCCTCCGGCATTGATGCCTCCGGCCAAACGGGTGGTGCAATTTCCCTTTCGGCCTCCGGCAGTTTGATGCTGGCTGACGGCGCTGTTCTTTCCGTGGCCGGAGTTAACTTCGACTCCGCCGGAAAGGGCGGCCTTGTCGAGTTGCTCGCTGGCTCGCAAATCAATGGCGCAATCGATCCCTTGGCCAAGTTATCCATCCAAACAGGCTCGAAAATCGATCTCTCGGTGGCTGATTACCAAGCAGGGGACTATCTCACTCCCGGATCGAGCGCTTTCTTGGGACGCTTCGAAGGCAAACTCCATTTGCGCGCCCCAAGAACCGATGGCAATGACGACCTCCGAATGGACCCCATCGCGGGAACCATCATCGCTCCCTCTGCGATAGCCGTTGAGGGATACCGCCTTTTCGACCGCACGGCGTCAGACGGTGTCATGGATATTGCATTGAGGAATTCGATCCACTCGGATGCCCAATCGTTCATGACCCACGAGAGCAATATCGAAGCGCGCATTCTATCTGGTGCCCTCGGCGACCTCGCATCGATCACCGCTGTCACACCCGGCATGGAAATCATCAATGCCGCCGGAGACCTCACTCTGGGATTGGCGAATCCGACAGGAACAGACAACCTCGAGGGTCTCAGTGGAGCCGATTGGGATCTTTCGTCCATGCGATATGGTTCCAAATCCGCTCCCGGATTTCTCACTCTCCGTGCCTCTGGCGACATCGTATTCAACAACTCGCTCAGCGACGGTTTTGTTTCCGTGCACCCCGGAACTGAAGATCCCTCGATCTACACGAACAGCCTGACCTTCGAGGAAAACGGGCACTCCCGCCTTTGGTTGGCCCCGCTCCAAACCATCCAAGAAGGTCTGCCTATCAACCTTCAATCTTGGAGTTACACGATCGCCGCCGGATCGGACCAGGGCGCTTCGGATTTGAAATCGACGCTTGGGTTGGATCTTTTGGAGGAAAACAAGGGCTCCATTCTGGTTGGCGAATTCTATCCTGCCGTCGCGAACGACCTGAATCCCGACACAAATCCAGATGCTTCGCAGGATGTGGCGGGCGTTGGTCAATATGGAACCACGGCAAACCACCTCCGAATCAATCTCACGGAAATCGACGAGGGAACATACGACGAGGAGGGTAATGTGATCACCGAGGGAACAGGGTTGCTCAAAGACAGGGGAACCCGCTACGAAGTGGTTCGCACCGGCACAGGAGACATCACCATCCAAGCCGGGCGGGATGTTAAGCTAAGAAATCAATTTGCCTCCATATACACAGCCGGCATCGCCTTGCCTGATGCCACGAGAGTTTTTGAAGTCGGGGATTTTTCGATGCCGATCATGGCATTCGATTCCACTTCGCACCCTGAGCAGGGCTCGATGGGCAGACCCTCGCAAACCTATGCGCCGCAGTGGTCCATGGCAGGTGGCAATATCGAGGTTTTTGCCGGAAATAACATCGCGCGCGTCACGCAATTCACCGATCTGGAGGGCAATGTCTCGACCATTTACGACTCCAGTCACCAGTTCACCTCAAACTGGCTCTACCGCCGTGGGCATGTCGATTCCTCAACCGGAAAATTCGGAGCGGTTCGATTCCTCGACTCCAACGGGGAACAAATCGAGGACCCCTCGGCCTCGACAGCCTGGTGGATCGACCACAGCAATTTCTTTCAGGGATTCGGCGCACTTGGCGGCGGAGACATATTACTCTCTGCCAAAAATGATATTGTGAATGCCGATGCAGTGGCCCCCACCAATGCACGGATGGCCGGATTGGACAGCGATGGAAACACTCTTGCGCCAGCCAGTAGCAACATGATCGAGTTCGGTGGCGGCGATATACGAATTCAGGCTGGGCGAAACATCGACGGCGGACTTTACCATATCGAGCGAGGCAATGGCCAGCTTGCCGCAGGAGGCGAAGTCAAAACCAACTCCGCCCGTTCACCTTCCCTCGGACTGCTCGGTACTCTTGGGGCCTACAGTGACTCGCTTCTGACAAGCACCGATCCAGAGGTGTTTCTGCCTCAAACCTGGCTGCCTACAGCTTTGTTCCTCGGAAAAGGATCCTTCGAAGTTTCCGCCAAAAGAGATGTCCTTCTTGGCCCGATTACCAATGCTTTCCTCATGCCGACAGGACTCGGAAACAAATTCTGGTATAAAACCTACTTTAGTACCTACGGTGAGGATTCTCGGGTCGATGTCTCATCGCTTGGCGGAGATGTTGCCTTTAGAACCGCTACGATTCTCCCGCTGGAATTTGGGGCGAAGCCGATTCTCACAGCCTGGATCAACCAGCAGAATCTTTTCGATCTACAGGGTGCCAATTTGTATTCCTCCAGCAGGCAACCTTGGACGCGGCTTTCCGAATCCTCGCTAGAGGGCTTCACCAGCGTCATGCAGTTGTCGCCGCCTCTTCTCTCGACAACAGCCTTCACCGGAAGCATCAACACTACTGGGGGAATGACACTTGCTCCGGCGCCGCTGGGCAACCTCGAGTTAGTTGCTCAGCAAGCCATCAACGGTCTTAATCCGGCAGGCAAAACAGAGTTCCAAGATGAAGCCGGCAATCTTTTGACCCTGATGGGCTGGATCTCCTCGACAATCAATGTTTCGGACGCGAACTCTTTCGCCATCCCGAGCGCTCTCTCGCCTATGAGTTACCTTGGCTTTGCGGGAGAGGATTCGGAACTCTACAAATCCACTGCGAACTTCATGGCTGGGCTCGACCAAGCGCTCACCGAGAGCGGATCCTACTCTGGGAACGACGCGGCCATCGACGTCAAACGCAAGCGCCACGGCTCCTCGCTCCTGCATGAGGGGGATGTTCAACCCGTCAAGGTCTATGCAGGAACAGGCGACATTTCCGGCCTCTCGCTTTTCTCTCCCAAGCGCACCAATATTGTCGGCGGCGGATCGATTTCTGATGTCTCTCTTTACATTCAAAACCTCGACACCGCCGATGTCTCAATCGTCTCCGCCGGTGGCGACATCATACCCTACAACGAAGCTTCGAAGCGTCGATCGATCGCTTCGGACATTTCCGCAGGCAACACGTTGCTCGACTCGCCTCGGACCACAGCAGCCAACAAACTCGTGACAGCTCTTGCTGGCGATATCCAGATTTCCGGGCCGGGCATTCTCGAAGTGCTGGCCGGCGCGAACCTCGATCTTGGAACCGGTGAAAACCTCATTGACGGCACCGGCACCGGAATTTTGAGCATCGGAAATTCCCGAAACCCGAATCTCCCATTCGATGGCGCATCGATTGTCGCTCTATCAGGAATAAGTGGAAAAACCGGAGGTGCTGCCCTTGGTCTTGCCGATTCGAGCCTCTCCTTCGCGGAACTTTCAGGTCTGGCTGATCAGGGCATTATCGTTGCGCCAATCTCGGATACCTCCGAACACCTTGCCATCGCCAACCTGCAAACTCTCTTCGCGATCATCTCGAAAACCGGCGAAGACTATCCCGAAGCTGCCAGCTACGAACCTGCGCTCGGAGCCGTTGATTCCGTCTTTGCCAATCTCGGTGGAACTGGCGACATTTTCACGCGGTCCCGCGATATCCGCACCGTTAGCGGAGGACAGATCGTGCTTGCGGCTCCCCGTGGCGGTTTGACGATGGCCACCGATATTTTTGGGAACCCGTTGACCCCTCCCGGCATCGTCACCGAATATGGAGGCAGCGTTTCCATTCTCACCGATGGCGATGTGGATATCGGTCGCGCCCGTATTTTTACCTTGCGCGGCGGCGACATGACGATCTGGTCGACCGCCGGCGACATTGCAGCCGGCAGTTCCCCTAAGACTGTCGTCACCGCTCCGCCCACCCGCGTGCTATTCGACTCTCCGAGCGCGGATGTACAAACCGACCTCGGTGGACTCGCTACCGGTGGTGGCATTGGCGTGCTGGCCTCGGTGGAAAATGTCGAGCCAGGCAATGTGTATCTGCTCGCGCCACAGGGAACGGTCGATGCCGGCGACGCCGGTATTCAGAGCACGGGCAACCTGAACATCGCTGCTGTTTCTGTGGTGAATGCCGACAATATTTCCACAGGGGGAGCTTCTGCTGGAGTTCCCTCCGCAGCGCCAGCTGCAGCCGCACCCGTGGCTGTTGCTCCTAGCTCATCAAGCTCGACGGCAGCCAGTTCGTCAGCGGCTCAAAACATGGCGGCCCAAGGCCAGAGTAAAAAAGAGATGGAGGTAACTCCTTCACTCATCACCGTCGAGGTTCTCGGCTATGGCGGCGGAGAAGGTGACAAAAAGGATGAGGAGGAAGTTGAGAAGAGGGATGAGGACAAGTCCGCGATGCTGTAAAAATAGGTAGGCCATCTCAATCGGGTTTTAAAAAACTTAGCGGGCACACGTCTTGATTTGATCCAAAGCAAGTAAAAGTGGAAAACCCTCTGATATAACAACCTTTCCTGTTGTGGTATAAAAAATAAATGGCATATGTTACGACATATGAAAGTTGTTACTATTCATTTAGATGAACCGGTGTACCGCGAGTTTCAGCGTTTGGCTCGCAGAGCCAAATGCTCCACCTCCGAATTGATCCGCGAGGCTATGGATTCGTACAGCCGGACTCTTTCCAAAAAAAGAAACTCCCTCCGTGAAGCAGCTCCCGCAGCCTCTGTTGGTGCTATTTTAGAACCATGGTCTGGACGAGGTGACTTGCTCAGCGACTTTTTTGATAGGCCATGATCGGTTTGGACACGACAGTCCTATTGACCCACGAAATCGAGGAAGCACGGGGTCACCATGATCTCCGAGCACAAATCCGCGAAGCCAGTCAATCGGGCAATCTTCATCTCGCTCTAGCTCCGCAGGTGCTTCAGGAGTTTGTTCATGTAGCTACCGACCCCAGGCGATTCAGGATTCCACTCACGATGGATCAGGCTTTGACAAGATCGCGCTTCTGGTGGGAGGCGGCGGAGATTGTTCACTGTCACCCCGGCGATCGCACGTGGGAGCAGGCTTGGAAATGGATGGAGGAGTTTCGCCTCGACCGCAAGCGAATACTCGATACCTATCTCGCGGCGACCTACTACGAGCGAGGTGTTCGCAAGCTGGCTACTGCAAATACGGCTGATTTTGCAGTCTTCGGGTTTTTTAGTTTTGAACCATGGGCGCAAGACCTCTGATTGAGTGGCACCTATTCCCAACCTCCGGAGAAGGGTAGCCAATTATTTACATTCAGTTCTTCTGCCCTCAGGTGTCAGGAATTCGAAGCTTGATCATATTTCGAGGCGGAGCATTCGTCGTAATCATGTGACTGTTTCCGCTTCAGAGACTCTATTTCATTAGATCTGCAAGCTATTTTGATTTATTTGAAATCTGCATAGTCATCGTTCTCCTTGTTACGAAAACGTCACACTAGAGTTTTGGACTAACGTAAACAGGGGGGGCAATTTGTTCATCAGTGTGGACGGGATTAAGTCCGGCTCACACGCCAAACAACTAAAATATCCAAACATTATGAAAATCAAAACTCTCCTTCTCGGTGCAGCAAGCCTCGGGCTTGGTCTCTCCGCGCAGGCTCAAACAACAACCGTTGACATCGTTGGCGCTACGGCCTTCCGCTCGGCGGCCCATACTGCAATTATAAACTCATTCACCAGTGTTACTGGTTACGCTCATTCTGGAACCGCTGGAAATGCCGGCAGCGCTTCCCGAGCAACCTACAAGGGGACTTTCCCTGGAATCACGGGCACCACAGTGATCCGAGTGAGTTGGACCGGCTCGGTTGAGGGCGTTCGTTCCTTGGCCAGTTCCAAAGCCGTAGCCGATACTTTCATTCCGGATACATCCGTCACAACAGGAGAAGCAGCGGGGGTGACAGCCACTGTGACCGGCTCCAAAACAGCGGTTTTGGCTTTCTCGGATGTGGCTCAGGCCAATACCCCCTACAAAGCTCCTGCGCTTAAAGGCGGTCCTGTCGGAGTCATCGCTTTCGCTCCTGTCATCAACAAAGGTGCGGAATCCGAAATCACCAATGTCACGGGCCAACAACTTCGTCAAATTCTGAAAAATGGAAAAATTCCAGAATCGATGCTCACTGGGAACACCACATCGAATGGAACAATATATCTGACAGGAAGAAACGATGGTTCCGGAACCCGCGTTGCCTTCCTCATGGAGACCGGACACGGTGCCGCAAACGCGGTCAAACAATATGTGATTAATTCACAAACAAGCAATTCCTCGCTGAGCTTACCTGTTCTCGCGCCAGTGACTGTAGATGCTACTGTTTATGGTGCCAATTATGCCCTTTCTACGGATTTCACGACAAAGGCTGTTGAGGGAAATGGTGGATACAACACGGGTGGCGCCATTGTCACTTGGATGAAACTACCATCGGCTGGGGATTATAATATCGTCAGTTGGCTTGGAACTTCGGATGCCATCAAAGCCTACAGTTCCGGCAGTGGAGGTCGTGTGCTTTCCTATAACGGCGAGAAACTGGATGGCGTTGCTGCAGGAGCCTGGACTGATGCAGATCGCAACAAAATTCGCCTCGGTAAATACTCGGCGTGGACTTTTGAAAACCTCTTCTACAAATCAACGCTGACTGCTACCAGCCCTGGCAAGAAGGTTTATGATGCCCTTGTTGCCGCGATCCCAGCAAACATTGGAACCGCAGGTGTGGCCAACGACGCTTCGTTCAAAGTCACTCGCACCACTGACGGCGGCGTGATCGCTCCGATGTAATTCATCTGCAGTTTAATTCATGCGACTGGCACTGCGCAAGCAGTGCCAGTTTGCTTTTGTCGCAGATGGATCGCGCTTTTGAAAAGATGAGAAAAATTTTGGTTGTGTTAACTGTGCCTGCGGCCATTTTTTTTCTAGCATGGCTTATCTGGCCCCAAAAAATGATTTCTACAGTTCCTCCACGACTTCCAGAAGTCCGTTCCTCGGTTTCCTTTTCTGCAATCCATCAGGAAATCACTTCGCCCCCGGAGCTATCGAGCAAGATCGAATTTCGGCCAGAAACCATGTCGCCACCTCAAAATCCAGGGCGAAATTTTGAGGTGCCTCAAGGTGCCGTTCTCCCAGTTGTTTTGATGGATAACGGTTCTAGCGAAACAAATAAAATCGCGGATGAGTTGTTGATTTCTTTGGAGGAGGAGTTTTTCACCGAATGGGATGTGGCGAAATCCAAAGGAGTCGCCTCCCAGGAAGTCTGGGAAGAACTCCGCTCCAAATACGACGAAAAATACATAGCGCTTTTCGGCCAAGAGGCGTACTTGGAGGCCACAAGCGTGGCAGCTGACGAAGCTAGGGAGGACTACGAGGCTCCGGCTAAGCCACGATAAGATCGATCGTTCAGGGCTGAATTTGGGATTGGAGCTCGTCAGCCAAGGTGTTTGCTTTATTCCACTCTTTAGAATCCATTTGGGCCTGTAGTTCGTTGGTTCGGTAAACCGCTAGTGGTTCCCCTTGCCTGGAGGCGACAATCAGCCATGCGGTCGCTTCGATCCGGCGGGATTTCTTTTTACCATGCGGATCGAGTAGTTCGCCCAAATTGCTCTGGGCCTTGAAATCCCCCTTAATAGATGCCTGGCGGAAAAGATCCTCGGCTTTTTTCAATTCCACCGGAACGCCGTGTCCCTCCTTGTAAATCAAGCCGAGCATATTAAGAGCGGAAGCACTCCCCCTGTCCGCGCAACATTGAACATAGGGCAGGGCTTTGGCGAAATCGGGTTTCGTTTCTGGGTCATAGAGCCCCATGAAATAAATCTCGGCTAAAGCCGCCTGGGCATCCTCGGATCCCTTCGAAGCGGCCTCCTCCATGAGAGCGATGCCTTTCTCCCTGCCAGTCAGACCTCCCTTGCCATCAAGGTAAAATCGCCCAAGATTGAACTTTGCCATCACTGACCCTCTGTCCGCCCCTTTCTGAAACCATTCCGCTGCCTCAATGTCATTTTTCTCGACGACCAATCCTGTGGTGTAAAAATAACCGAT
>CAYRTN010000009.1:0-8799 GCA_964427235.1 uncultured Chthoniobacter sp.
CACCAGCGCAGGAAAGTCGACCTTCCCCTGCCGAAAAGCCTTCTGGAACTGACGCACCCCTTCCCTCCTTGATGGCGGGCGAGGGCGACTACATCCTGTCGGCGGGCGATACGCTCGACTTGATGGTCTACAAAGAGCCGGACTTGAATATGCGCTCAAAAATTGCCCGCGACGGCCGCGTCCAGTTGCCACTTCTGGGAGAGGTCAAAGTCGTTGGCATGAGCGTCAGAGAGGCTCAAGAGCACATTCGCAAACTTCTCAACGCCGACTACGTAGTGGATCCCCAAGTTTACCTGAATATTGTTGCCTACACCCAAAGGAAATTCACGATTATAGGGCAAGTCACACGGCCTGGCAGCTACGAACTTCAAGGTACCGAATCTCTGGGGATTCTCGAAGCCATCGGCATGGCTGGAGGCTTTAGTCGCATCGCAGACACGCGAAATATCACTGTTAAGAGGTCCGTGGATGGGAAACCCCAAACCATCAAAGTCAACACAAAGAAACTCGAAGATCCGCATGGCGGCAGTTTCGATGTCTTGCCGGGCGATATCATCACTGTCGGTGAAAGCTGGTATTAATCTCGATCCCGTATTTCTAATTAAGCACAACTTCCGATGAGCACAGATCAGGCCATTCAACCCCGCCCCCCAGAAGCAACGCCACCTCTGGAGTCGATAGATTGGCGCGAATATTTCCATGCTGTCATCGACCGCCTTTGGGTTGTGGTTCTATGCGTTATTTTAGGCGGTATTTATGCCGGATTCACCCTTTCCAAGATAGAGACCACTTACCGTGCACGAGCCGTTCTTTTTATCGAGCAGGATCAGTCACGCATTCTGGATCCCAGGTTTTCGCAGGTGCGCGACGAGCAGATTCGCAGCATCGACATGATCAATACCGTTGTCGATTTGATCCGAAGTTACCCGTTTGCCCAGAGGGTGAGCGCCCGCCTCAAGCTTGAACAGGATCCGCGCTTCCTTTCCGCAGTTGGTATACCAGCTAAGGACGGAACCAACGATCGCGCAGCTGGCGCTCTGTCTGGAATGGTGGGCGTCGTTTACCGTCCCCAAACGCGTTTGATCGATGTGGCTATTACGAGCCGAGATCCGAACCTCTCCGTGAAATTGGCCAATGCCTATGCCGATGAATACATTCGATATGTGTTTGAGAAGCGTTCAGATGCTTCGAAATCTGCCACGCAATTCCTGCTTGAGGAAGCGGATCGACTGCGTAAAAAATTGCGGGTTTCAGAAGAAGCTATGCAGAGTTTTCGCGAAAGGGAACGTGCTGCCTCCATTGAGACAATGCTCTCTTCAGCCCAAGCCCAAGTGAGCGAGGTTTCGAATAGCCAAACTCTCATTCAGCGCCGCATTGAACAGATCGATAGCGATTTGGCAGTTATTCGCGCGAACAAAGGCGAGTTGGAAGAACTTCTCACCCTGCCCAGCGTGGCGGCGGAACCGAAAGTGGCTCAGTATTCCGAGACATTGAATGCCCGGCAACGCGATTTGACCATCGTCTCCCAGCGGTACCGCGCCAAGCACCCGTCCTATATCGCCATCAAAACTCAAATCGACCTCACCAAAGCCGATCTCAAGCGGGTACTCAAAGATGCCGTGGGTCTTCTTGATAGCTCCCGCAACCGCCTCGAAGTTCAGTCAAAGGAACTCCAACTTGCTCGCGATGCATCCGAGAAGCGTTTACTTGAAGTGACGCACAAGTCAATTGAGTACAATGACATAAAGCGCGAACAGGAAACCGATCAAGCCCTCTATAATTCGGTTATCTCGCGCCTCAAAGAAGTCGATGTTTCCAAGCAACTCACGGAATCCCCTGTGCGTATCCATGAAACGGCTATAGGCGCAGGACCGATGCGCCCAAGCGCAATGAAGAAGTGGATCCAATGTTTACTCGGCGGAGCGGCCATCGGCGTGGGATTATCCTTACTTATGTTTTTCATGGACACGAGCATGAAAACTGTCGACCAGCTCGAGGGTATCACTGGCGTTGGCGTCATCGCGGCCATTCCTAAGCTCAGTCTCAATGCCAGAGCCAGTGTTCTTGTGACCAACGAAGAAAGGTCCGGCATCGTCGCCGAGTCCTTCCGATCGCTGCGAGCCTCGCTGACGCTTCACCGAACCAATGAGAAAGCACGCACATTTTTGTTTACAAGTTCCATGCCCAGCGAAGGCAAGACCTTTTGCAGTTCGAATTTCGCCGTCACCCTCGCGCAGCAGGGATTCAACACCCTCTTCATCGATGCCGATCTTCGCAAGCCGGGCGGATCAATCGTGTTTTTCGGTGAGAACCGGAAACCCGGTCTCTCCGAGGTGCTGATGCGGACTTGCACGATGAAAAACGCTATCGTTCCCACGCACATCGAGAACTTGCAGATCATGACGGCTGGTGGCCGGGCGCCGAATCCTTCGGAGTTGCTCACCTTCGAAAATATCGACCGCGTCCTCAAGGAGGCCCTCACGAAATATGACCGAGTTGTGGTCGACTCCGCACCGCTTCTCGCCGTGAGTGACACGCTCCTCATCGCGCCCCACATCGATCTTTGCACACTGGTCGTGCGAGCCTTCACCACACCGAAGAAAATGGTGATGAGAGCGATCAAATCTTTGGAGGAAACAAAAACCAGCCCAGCCGGCCTCATTCTAAACTTCCTGCCAAGCGGTCGTGGTGGTTACTATGCCTATTACTATTCGGGTAAATACTACGGTTCCTACGGAGCCAAGGGCGTGTATGGTGAATAAGAAATCTATGAACACTCAATCCCTTTCTCCGAATCGCGGGTGGATGCTTGCTGGTGGCGCCCTCTCCGTATTGGTTGGTATTTTTGCTATTTCCGCTCCGGTTCTTTTTTCCTATATTCTGACGCAGTTTATCGGGGCGCTCTGCCTTGTGAGTGGTGTCATCGGTTTTTTCCAGGCCCTATTCGGCAAACAGCTTGCCCACCGAGTCCTTTCGGGCCTCTCCGCGATCATTCGCATTGCCGCTGGTTCTTCGCTGTTCTTTTTCACCATTGCCGGCATGGCCACACTCACACTCATCTTGGCTGCAATCTTTTTGGTTGAGGGCCTTATTTGCATTCTCACCTCGCTTCGCATGAAGGAAAATCCGGCTTGGCTGTGGCTTTTTCTCAATGGCTTTGTCGCGCTGATCCTCGCCGGTATGGTTTATGCCCGCTGGCCTCTGGACTCGGAATGGGTCATCGGTTCGCTTTACGGAATTCAGGCTATTTTCAGTGGCGTGACCATGCTCATGCTCGCCCTTGCTCCGAAGCCGTCCGTCTAGCTCTGCCTCCGTCTTCGAGAGTAATTTGCAGGAAAATCAACTTCAGGCGTTGAAATTTTTCCCGAAACCCGCAAGAGTCCGCACTTAGGGTGAATACAACGGCTGACTATATTGCATCGGGTTTCGAGAAAATCTCCGCAGATCTAGATTTTCTTATGGGGTGTCTCCAAGAAGTTTTACACGAACTTGGAGAGGATGAAGTCGCTGAGCGCTTGCCTTGGGTTGGTACCATGGCCGGATGCTCCGAGGGATTTGAGCAGGCGACCTCGATCGCTTTCCAACTCTTGAATATGGTCGAGGAGAATGCCGCTTTTCAAACGCGGCGAGCACGCGAAATTGAGAAGGGCAGCGAGTCCGAGCCTGGTCTTTGGCCCAATCAATTGCGTGCTCTCGCTGATTCCGGCATGTCGCCCGAAGAGATTGCCGCCGCCCTTCCCACGATCCGCATTGAGCCTGTTCTCACCGCTCACCCGACCGAAGCGAAACGCGCAGCTGTCCTAGAGCAACACCGCGCCATTCACTCCCTCCTCACCGCGCGTGAAGCAAATCAACTCACGCCCGCGCAAAGAGACGATCTGCGCGATCAAATCAAGGTTGTGCTCGAGCGACTCTGGCGCACCGGGGAGATTCTTTTGGAAAAACCCGATGTGGCCACCGAGCGCCGAGGCGTAGTTTATTATCTTCGCGAAGTTTTTCCACTCGCCCTCTCCCGCCTCGATCAGCGGTTGATTCAGTCTTGGAAGTCGGTCGGCTTTGATGCCAAACTCCTAGCGGACCCGCTCACTCGTCCGAAAATCCGCTTGGGAACATGGGTCGGCGGCGACCGCGACGGCCACCCGCTCGTCACCGCTTCTGTCACTCAATCGAGCTTGAGAGAGCTCCGCTTGAATGGCCTTGTTGTTCTCTACCGGCAACTGGAAGACCTAGCAACGAAGCTGCCCCTTTCGAGTAACTTTCAGGATTTTCCGGCTTCACTCCAGTCCCTCCTCACAAAATTCTCCGATGAAAATCCGTCCTTAGCGGAAAGTCTCAAGCTCAGCTACTCGGATGAACCCTGGCGTCAATTTGTACTCTTCCTTCAAGGCAAACTACCCGTCACCACAGGCGAAGTCGAAGAGGCAAAGCTCGTCGAAGGCGGGATTCTATATCGCCATCCCTACGAACTCGAAGCCCATCTCGCTCTTCTCTCCGACTCTTTGCACGAGAGCGGAGCGGGCCGTCTGGCCGATACCGCGGTCTCTCCAGTGCGCCGAGCACTGGACGCCTTTGGATTTCACCTCGCCTCACTTGATATCCGGCAGAATAGCCACTTCCACGATCTCGCGATCGATCAACTTCTCAAGGCCAGTGGCATCGATGACGGTCCGTTTTCGAAGTGGGATGAAGAACGGCGCATCGCTTTTCTAGAAAACGAACTCCTCTCACCGCGTCCATTTATTGGAGCCGATGCCCCCGCCGGACACGAAGCGGATGCCGTTCTCGCCTGCTACGGAGTTCTCCGACGGCACATTCAAAAATACGGCCATGACGGCATTGGGTCTCTGATTGTGAGTATGACCCGACGTCTCTCGGATCTTCTGTGCGTTTACCTGCTCTCGCGTGAAGTGGGTTTGGCTCACTGGTCCTCAGAGGGCCTTGTGTGCGAAGTTCCCGTCGTTCCGCTTTTTGAAACCCTTGATGATCTCGAAAACGGCCCCTCCATTGTTCGTGATTTTCTTGCCCATCCCGTTACCAAGCGCAGTCTCGATTTTCAACTTCGCGGTGTGACCCAAATCCCTTCGCCCCACCGCAACCTGCCGATCCAGCAAGTCATGATCGGATATAGTGACAGCAACAAAGATTGCGGCATTTTTGCAAGTCAGTGGGCCCTCCATCAATCCCAGCAAGCCCTCGCTATGGCGGGCTACGAAGCGGGTGCCAAGATTCGATTTTTTCACGGCCGAGGTGGAACGATCAGTCGAGGCGCAGGTCCGACACATCGCTTTCTGGATGCGCTTCCGTGTGGTTCGGTTCGCGGCGATCTCCGTGTCACCGAGCAAGGCGAAACCATTTTTCAAAAATACGGCAATATCGCCTCAGCGGTCCACAACCTCGAATTGTTGCAGGCCGGTGTAGGCGCGGTTTCTATTCAGCAATCCCAAAGTCCCGCAGACGAAGACTTCCTGCCGACCTGCGAATTTCTTTCCGAGGCTAGCCGCAGCGCCTACACATCGCTGATCCAGCACCCACATTTCATGGCCTACTTTTCGGAAGCCACACCGATCGATGCTCTAGAAACGAGCCGCATCGGTTCTCGTCCCTCGCGGCGAACCGGTCAGCGAACGCTCGCCGACCTGCGCGCCATTCCTTGGGTCTTCAGCTGGAATCAAAGTCGCCACTATCTTCCAGGTTGGTTTGGCGTGGGCAGCGCCCTTCGCGAACTTTCAACAAATCGTCCGACCCTCTTCCAAAGCCTCTCCAAAGGACTCAAAAAATCCCCCTTTCTCTACTATGTTCTCACTAACGTGGAGACGAACCTCGCCAGCGCAGATCGGGATATCATGTCTCTCTACGCAAGCCTTGTCACCGATCCGAAAGTGAGGGACACGATCCTCGCCATAATTCTCAACGAATTTGATGCCACGCGCTCGATGATGGCCGAGGTCTTTGGAGGCAGTCTGGAACTCCGCCGCCCACGAATGCTCAAGACCCTCGCTCTCCGCGACGCGGGTCTACGTTCGCTTCATATTCACCAAGTCGAACTCCTTTCGAAATGGCGCACCACGGGCGCGACCACGACACCGCTCAAAGATAAACTGCTTCCCCAAGTACTCCTGAGCATCAACGCGATCGCGAGCGGGTTGCGAACGACCGGATAATCATCATCTCCTCAATCAGGGTTGCACTAGCTTGTTTGCTTGTGTAGTAATCAAACCCTCACGCTGAAACCTATGGCAAAGATTTATAATAACATCGTCGAAACCGTGGGCCACACACCCCTGGTCAAACTCAACCGCGTCACAGCCGGCCTCAACGCCACCATCGCTCTCAAATGCGAGTTCTTTAATCCGCTCGGCAGCGTGAAAGATCGCATCGGCATGGCCATGATCGAAGATGCAGAACAACGCGGCATCCTTAAGCCAGATACCGTCATCATCGAACCTACCAGCGGAAATACCGGCATCGCCCTCGCGTTCGTCGCCGCGTCAAAAGGCTACAAGATTATCCTCACCATGCCTGAAACCATGAGCCTCGAGCGCCGCACCCTTCTTGCCATGCTCGGCGCGAAGCTCGTACTCACTCCTGGTTCTGAGGGAATGAAAGGCGCTATCGCCAAGGCCGAGGCCCTCGTTCAGGAGATCCCGAACGCGTGGATGCCTCAACAATTCAACAACCCAGCGAATCCCGCGATCCATTCAAAAACGACCGCTGAAGAAATCTGGGCCGACTCCGATGGAAAAGTCGATATTCTGGTCGCAGCCGTTGGAACGGGCGGAACGATCACCGGTTGCGTAGAGGCGCTCCGCTCCCGCAAACCCTCATTTCAAGCGATCGCCGTGGAACCCGCAGACTCTCCTGTCATTTCTCAGACTCTTGCTGGTCAACCCGTCAAGCCAGGGCCACATAAAATCCAAGGCACTGGAGCTGGATTTGTTCCGAACAACCTCCACCTCAAAAATGCCGCTGGCGAAGCCCAGATCATCGAGTGTGTCCAAGTCAGCAATGATGACGCTTTTGCCATGGCTCGCCGCCTCGCTAAGGAGGAAGGCATCCTTGGCGGAATTAGCACTGGTGCGAACGTCCACGCTGCCATCGAAATCGCAAAGCGCCCTGAGAATGCAGGCAAATTGATCGTCACGATTGGTTGCTCGACGGGTGAACGCTATCTGAGCACAGCCCTCGCCGACGCAGCCCGGGCGGAGGTGGGCGGTTAATATGGCCACTTCACAAACACCTGTTTTACAAGGTCCGGTTCTCGAAGATTCCGCCTTGGATAACGAGCTCTTCTGGGAACAAAATAAATCCCGCTTTTTTACTGGGGCAGCGATTCTTCTGTTAACCATCGTAGCCGGTATCGGCTGGTTCATTAAAACCAACCAAGCCAATAGCCATGCTCAAAAACTCCTCGCTGAGGCAACTGGAATCGAAGGCTATCAAGCCGTCATCTCTAAATATCCTGCCAGCATGCCAGCCGCCGACGCACGCCTGCGCATCGCTTCCACATTGCGCGAAGCAGGCAAATTGGACGATTCCACGGCCGCCTTCCGTGCATTTCTGAAGGATTTTCCACAGCATGAACTGGCTGGCGGCGCTCTGTTGGGCATCGGACAAAACCAAGACGCAGCAGGGGACACTACATCCGCTATCGCGACCTACCAGCAAGTGGTCACACAATATCCCCAAAGTTACGCAGCGCCGTATGCCGCGTATTCCGAAGCGGAAATTTATCTTCGCTCGTTTCAACGCGAGGAAGCCCGCCGCTCCTACAACATGATCGGCTCGCAATTCCCGCAGTCCCCCGTGGCCCGCATGGCGGCATCCCAATTGTCTCGCCTCGCAGGGACCCCAGGACCCCAAGGAAACAGCGGATCAATAGAAACCTCGGTCGCGAAACCCGCCGTCGAAGCTGTTCCAGCGAAACCTTGATTGTTTTCCACCTGCGCTGAGGGCCACCCATGCGCTACCTGATCCTATTTGGCTTTCTGCTTTCAGCGATTTGCGTCAAGGCCGATGTGCTATCTCCGCAGACCAAGCAAATCGTGGTTTCCATCGCTCCTGATTGGAACTCCTCGACCGGACGTCTCCAACTCTTCGAAAAAAGGGATCGCGAATGGGTGCCAGTAACGCCAGCTTGGAATGTTCTCTACGGACGCAATGGGCTTGCGTGGGGGATTGGCGAGCATCCCACTCCCAAAAACGACCCCCATCCATTCAAATGCGAGCACGACAAACGTTCTCCCGCCGGTATTTTCAAAATTGGTAAAATCTTCACTTATGATTCTGCCTTGCCCAAGGGGGCCGATTTTCCCTTTCACACGATTTCCAAAAGCGACGCATGGATCGACGACCCCGCATTGCCTAACTACAACCGCCATGTGCAAGTCGATCCTCAGAATCCGCCGCCTTGGTTTGAAAAGCAGCGCATGCGTTTGGACGATCCGCCTCACCGATGGCTAATCGAAATCCGCCACAATGCGGAAAGTCCGATTGCAGGAGCTGGGAGTGCGATTTTTTTTCACATTCAACGGGGTCCGAAAATTCCATCAGCCGGTTGCACGGTGATGGCAGAGCATCGTATTCGAAGTCTCATCACCTGGCTGCGCGCGGATGCCGCACCGCATTACATCCTTTTACCCCGTAGTGAATACTTGTTGCATTGGAAAAACTGGGGCCTTCCTTCACCGCAGTCAGCAAGGAAAATTCTCGATTAGGAAGCGCAAGCACCGATCAGATCAGATCGATCTGAAAAATATACGGGCTGTTCTTGGAGCCTACCACTAATTCATTGGTGCCAGG
>CAYRTN010000009.1:8899-21958 GCA_964427235.1 uncultured Chthoniobacter sp.
GGCACATTTTCCAACGTTGCCTCTTGGATCTGAGCATTATGATTTATCTCATGATGGAGGCGGTTTGTGACGGAGCGCAAACGCTCAAATAAAGCCGAGAGATAGGGTATGGATCTTTCGGGCTGAGTGAGGAGGGTGGACTGAAAATCCTGCGGAGCCATGATTTCGCATTCCGTTTGCTCTAAACACTGGGCGCTAGCCGACCTTGGCCGCTCATCAATCATGGCCATTTCTCCAAAAATATCTCCCTTGCCGAGTTGGGCCAGTATGACAGGCTTGTCATCGCAAGTCGTCGTCAGTTCAACCCGCCCTTTAATAATGCGGTAGGCCTCCTGACTTAAATCTCCCTCTTTAAAAATGGTGCTGCCTAGAGCGAATATCGCTATTTTCGTCAAAGTGGTATGTTTTTCATCTCTTTGGTTGATGATGTTCATTTAGGCGACCGCATCCTGCAACCAAGCCAGCGCCTTGGTGTAGCTTTGACGCTCGAGGTAATGACGGAGGGTGGGATCGGTGTCCGAAGGAAGGTTAGCAACTAATGCGTCCAGATTAGCAGCGGCGGATTTCAGCGCCTCAAGGTGCGCGGCGGAGTCACGGTCACGGAAGGCGTGGTCGGCCACGATGTCGAGGCGCGTTTGGACAGCTACTTTGAGGTTTTGATAAAGGCTCATGTCGCGGCGGGCTCCTCCTCAAGAGTCTCAGGCTGGAGGTTCTCCGCAACGGAGGCAGCGATCGCGATATCTTCACTTGCGAGGTTCTCGGATTTTCCGAAAACATTTGCCACGCTTTGATCGGATTTCACGGAGTCCTCTGATTTTCCGCTGAACTTCACGCTGACGAGCTTGCTCACGCCGTGTTCCTCCATGGTCACACCATAAAGCATGTCCGCGCGGCTGATCGTGCGTTTGTTGTGCGTGATGACGACGAACTGGCTCTGACCGGTGAAACGGTCGAGGATTTTGATGAAACGCGTGATATTCGACTCGTCCAACGGCGCGTCCATTTCGTCCAGCACGCAGAAGGGGCTAGGCTTAACCATGTAAATGGCGAAAAGGAGCGAGACGGCTGTCATCGTTCGCTCGCCTCCCGAGAGGAGGCTGATGCTCTGGAGTTGCTTGCCGGGTGGCTTCGCAATGATGTCGATGCCGCTCTCGAGAGGGTCGCTTGCATCCACCAAAACAAGATCCGCACGTCCACCGCCAAAAAGCTCGGTGAACATCTCTTGGAAGTTGATGCGGACTTTTTCGAAGGTGTCTGCAAAGAGCGCCTTGGTCGTTTGGTTGATCTTCGCGATCACCTCCAGAAGCTCGGCTTTCGAGGTCACCAAGTCTTCGTTTTGTTTTTCCAAAAATAGATACCGTTGCTCGAGCTCTTCGAATTCCTGAATGGCATCGATATTCACCGGCCCCATCGAGTCGAGGCGCGTAGTCAGCTCACTGACAAGTTGCTCAATGCGACCCCAAGGAATGGATCCACTTTGCGTTGGCGGTGGCTCAATCTCCGATTCCACCTTGGGCGCAGGTGTAGCCTCATCACACTCTTCGGGAGAATCGGTTTTGCCCTGATCACGATCCCGAAGGGCGCAGAGGAGCGCATAGGTATCCGGCTCGAAGGCCTCCAAATCGGCCTGATAGCGCTGCGTGATATGAGTGCGAATATTTTCCAACCTCATCTCACTCTGAGCGGCTTTCACTTCCAATCGACTGCGCTCGTCTTGAAGTTGCGCGAGTTGCTGCCGTGCCGCTCGAAGCGCGTTGTCCACGGCTTCGGCTTGGGCGTTAACCTCGGAGCGACGCGCCATCAGCGCGTTCAGCTTGGCTTCCTCCATAGAGAGTTCTTCGCGCCATTCTGTAATCGAAATTTCGAGCGAAGCGTTCTCTGCGGCGAGCGATTCGATGCGGGATTCGTAGTTGGAGATATCGACGCGGCGGGCGTCGAGAAGCTCGTTGAGCTCGATGATACGAGCGGCCATGGGTCCGCGTTGACGATGGAGACCTTCCTGTTGTTGACGCTCTGTCGCGACCCGCACGCGGATTTCATTAAGCGCATCGGAAGCCGCGCTTTCATTTTCACGGGCGACTTGAATTCGCGTTTCACACTCATTGCGCGTGGCCCGGCATCCGTCGAGAGCACAAGTCGTTTCGGCTATGCGAGCCTCGAGTTCGCCCAACCGAGCGAGGCTGCTACGAATCGATTCCTCGATCGAGGTGGTCTCACGCTGAAACGATCCACGCTTGGCTTCGATGTCCGAGAGTTGGCGCTCCATATGGCGGCGCTCGTTTTCGATGGAGGCGGATTCGACCTGAGCGGCCTGCTGTGTATCGCGGGCATGACGAAGGCGCGTCGTCGCGGCTTCCATAGCGGCAACAGCTCTCGAGCGAGTGGCCGCTAAATCCTCGATACGTGCCGTTGCGGAAGCGAGCGCGATTTCCAGTGATTCGATTTGCACCTTCCGTTGCAAAGTCGATTGACCGGAATTGTCACCGGTCTGCCCGCCATAAATGAGTCCGCTGTGACTAATGAATCCGCCCTCGAGTGCAGAGAAAGCAAACGCCGGATTTTCAGATCGAAGACGGAATGCGTCGCTCATGTTTTCGACAACGAGCACGCCCTTTAAAAGCTGCCGCGCCAAAATAGCACCCTCTCCATCTCCTCTCACACACTCCGAGGCGCGACCAAGAACACCAAAAGGAAGACCACCATCGGACGCATCCGTGATGCTTGAAATCCAGTTGCCGGGAATCACCGCCGCGCGGCCGAGCTTTTTTCCCTGGAGCGTGTGAATGGCGGCCTTGGCGGCATCGGGATCGCGGAAGATCACAGCCTGCAAAGCCGGTCCGAGCGCCGCTTCAATGGCGGGAATAAAGCGTTCTTCCACCTGAATGTGCTCGGCAAGCGTGCCCGCGAGCGCACTTTGAAAAAACTCCGGATTGTCGAGCCCACGCAAAACAGCCTGTGTACCTTCGTCCAAACCCTCACCCTGTTCCTGAAGCTGACGCAGAACTTCCAAGCGGGACTCCACGCCGGCGGCCTCTTTGCCCGCTTCGTTCATCACAGCGTCGGCATTCTGCCTCTCGAATTGAGCTTGGTCGTGGTCAGCAATGGACGCCGCGACCTCGGCCTGCGAATGCTCCAAGGCCAATTGCGCCGAATCCTTGCGGCTCTGGAGTTCCTCCATGTTGGATGAAAATTCCGCCGCCTGTCGCGTGGTGGTATCGATCTCGCCTTGGAGGAGATGCATGCGAGTCTCCCCCGATTCTCGACGACTCGCGGCAGTCGATATCTCGGCGCGGAGTGAATTCAGTCGAGATTCCAAGCCGGAGAATTCCGAACTGTTTGCGGACAACTCTCGCTCCACGCCAATGCGTTCTTCGCGAAGCGCGGAGAGCCTTGCCGTATGCTCATCCAGAGTTGCTTGATGCTGACCGAGACTCTCGACCATCTGCATGAGCATTACATCCGTCTGCTCGATCTGCTCCTCCTGAGTGCGGATTTTCTCTTCCGCTTGGCTGATATCCAATCTGTGGCGATCAATCAGCGTGGCCGACTCGGCACTCCGCTCGTGGTTGGTTTGAATCCGATTTTCGGCCGAAAACACACGGTTGCGGAGCGTTTGCATTCCGTCACGGATTGTTTCCGCCTCGGTTTCCAGTTCCTGCAAGCCTTGTCTGATTTCGGCGAGTTCGGCCTCTTGGCTCGCGATCTCCTGCTCGTGGCCCTGCCGCGTCTCCTCGCCGCCATTGAGACGCGAGCGCAACGTATCCAACTCGCCGGATAGATTGCGGTAAGTATTATAAGAAAGATGCGTGTCGAAAACGCGCAAATCCTGAAGAATGGATTGATAGCGCCGCGCCTTGGCTGCTTGCCGCTGCAGCGATCCGATCTGCCGCTTCACCTCTTTGATGATGTCCTGAACGCGCACGAGGTTCGACTCGCTGAACTCCAGCTTCCGTAGTGCTTCTTTCTTCTGCGACTTGAATTTCGTGATCCCGGCCGCCTCTTCGAAAATGGCGCGCCGATCCTCCGGGCGGTTGCTCAAAATCTGATCGATCTTGCCCTGCTCCATGATCGAGTAGGCACTGCGACCAACGCCTGTATCCATGAAGAGTTGGTGGATATCCTTCAGGCGGCAGGCTGTTTTGTTGAGAAAATATTCGCTTTTGCCGTCACGATACACACGTCGGGTGATGCGAACTTCATTCCACTCCACGCCCAATTCTTTCTCGCACTCTGCAAAGGTCATCGAAACCTCCGCCATACCCAACGCAGGGCGGCTATCCGTCCCGCTAAAAATCACGTCCGACATCTCTCCACCGCGAAGCGCCTTGGCCGACTGCTCGCCGAGCACCCATCGGATCGAGTCGAGGACGTTGGATTTTCCGCAGCCGTTTGGACCGACCACGGCGGTGACCTCCCGATGGAAATTCAGGACGGTTTTTGCGGCGAAGGATTTGAATCCGATGATTTCCAGAGATTGCAGATACATGGGAATTCGGTTAAAAGATGGATCTGAGCCTAGAGGTCGACCTTGCCAGAACAAGAAAAAAATACAACATCAAGGGCACTTTTCAGCCCTCTACCACAATATATTGAGATTTTCTATGAACGACCCTCGCATTGATGAACTTATTGAATTTGTTCGGATTCCCAGCGTTTCCGCCCAAACTTCCCACCAACCCGACATGCAATCGTGCGCCGAGTGGTTGCTAGCCAAGCTCCGCGCGATCGGCCTCGAAGCCCGACTCGAACCCACTGCCGGCCACCCTGTGGTTTTAGCGAAAACGCCCCGCGATCCCGCCAAGCAAACGGTACTGATCTATGGTCACTACGATGTCCAGCCGCCGGAGCCCCTAGAACTCTGGACCTCGCCGCCCTTCGCTCCCGAAATCCGTGACGGCCGTCTCTACGGGCGCGGGGCCAGCGACAACAAGGGTCAGATTTTAGCCCACATTCTCGGCGTCGGTGAAGCGCTGGCGGAAGGTCCGCTACCGGTGAATGTGATTTTTCTCATCGAAGGCGAGGAGGAGATCGGGAGCACCAACCTCACGACATTTTTGGAAAAAAACCGCGCCGAACTGGCTTGCGACGCCATCGCCATCTCGGACACCGGAATGGCCGCCGAGGGCTACCCGACCCTCAGTTACGCGCTTCGAGGCATCGCCACGATGGAGGTAAAAGTCATCGGGCCCTCGCATGATCTTCACTCCGGCATCTATGGTGGCGCGGTCGTGAATCCCGTCACGGCGGCCGCCCGCCTCATTGCGAGCCTGCACGATGACGCTGGCCGCATTGCGATCGATGGATTCTATGATGACGTGAAGGAAATGGCGGACTGGGAACGCGCCGCGGCGGCGGAATCGCCCCTTCAAGATCGCGACATCGCAAGACAAGCCGGCGTCAGCGAACTCGCGGGCGAGGCCGGCTACTCCGCCATCGAGCGCATCGGGGCCCGCCCGACGGCCGAGATCAATGGATTTGGTGGCGGTTACCAAGGCGAAGGCAGTAAAACCGTCCTGCCAGCAGAAGCCTTTTTCAAAGTGTCTTTCCGTCTCGTTCACAACCAAAAGCCCGATCAGATTCTGGCTTTGGCCGCTCGCCATTTTGAAAAAAACCGCCCGCCCGGCATTCGCATCGAGATCACGAACGGACACGGCGGCGAACCCTTCGCCTTTGACCCGACAAGCGCCCAAGGCCTCGCCGCCCGCCGCGCACTGGAGGAAACCTTCGGCCGTCCGCCAGCCCTCACCCGAGAAGGCGGCTCCATCCCGATACTCACTGATTTTCAAAAAATCCTCGGCCACTCCGCGCTCCTGCTTGCACTAGCATCCCCGGATTGCCGCGCGCATGCTCCGAATGAGAGTTTTCCAATCGCAAATTTTCTCGCTGGTATCCGCCTCAATCGGGCACTCCTGCGGGAATTAGCAACAGCAAGATCATAAGCCCCGCAGCCCACGGCGCCCTATTCGGAGATTCCATCGCCAACGACCCAGAAGACTCCAAACCAACCGGACTGAAAATTTTTTATGTTCAGCGAAGGGATTTTGATTTCTAATACGATCTGGAAAACCAAACTTCAATTTTTCAAATGACAGCAATTACAGCGGACACACCTGTTAACGAAACCCATGCCCATGACGAGCACCATGATGTGGGTTTTATAAAAAAATATCTGTGGACCTACGATCACAAGATGATCGGTCTCCAATACCTCTGGACCGCGCTCGCCTTTCTTTTCGTCGGTGGAGCTCTGGCTCTCGGCGTTCGCTGGCAACTGGGTTTCCCAGGCGCTCCTATTCCGATCATCGGTAATCTCCTGCCTACGACGGTCGCCGTTGATGGCTCGATCATTCCCGGCGGTTACAACATGCTGGTGACCATGCATGCGACAGTGATGGTTTTCTTTGTCGTGATGCCACTTCTGATCGGCGCTTTCGGAAACTACCTTATTCCTCTCCAGATTGGAGCCGGGGATATGGCTTTCCCTTTGCTTAACGAACTGAGCTACTGGCTCTATGTGCTCTCGGGAGTGATCCTCATGGCGGCATTTTTTGTTCCAGGTGGTGCTCCGGGTACTGGATGGACAGGCTACGCACCGCTTAGTTCCGTGGCCGCCTACAATGGAACGCCGATGGGCCAAGGTCTCTGGGGCATCGCTCTTTTCATTAACGGTCTTTCCTCGATCGCTGGTGCGACCAACTACGTCACAACGATCGTAAACATGCGCGCTCCGGGCATGAAGATGTTCCGCATGCCGCTCCCTGTGTGGTCGCTGTTCATTACCGCGATTCTCCTCATTCTCGCAGTGCCCGTCCTTTCCGCTGCTGCAGCGATGCTATTTGCCGACCTCAACCTCGGCACCAGTTTCTTCTCACCTAAAGGTGGCGGTCAACCCCTCCTCTGGCAGCACCTTTTCTGGTTCTTCGGTCACCCTGAAGTTTACATCATGATCCTTCCCGCGATGGGTCTGACCTCGGAAATCCTCTCTGTTTTCTCTCGCAAGCCGATCTTCGGTTACAAAGCGATGGTCTACGCGATGATCGCCATCGGTTTCTTGGGCTTCATCGTTTGGGGTCACCACATGTTTGTGAGCGGTATGAACCTCACCTTGAGTGCAGCCTTTTCCGTCTCGACGATGGTGATCGCCGTTCCTTCGGCGATTAAGACGTTCAACTGGATGGGCACCATCTGGCGCGGGTCGATTGAGTTCACCACCGCGATGTGCTTCGCTCTGGCCTTCGTTTCGATGTTCGTCATCGGCGGCTTGAGCGGCATCTTCATGGCATCGACACCAGTTGATCTCTTCGTCCACCACACGTACTTCATCGTCGCTCACTTCCACTACGTTCTCTTTGGCGGTAGTATCTTCGCCATCTTTGGCGCGATCTATTTCTGGTTTCCGAAAATGTTCGGCCGCATGCTCGGTGAGACTCTCGGCAAGTGGCACTTTTTCCTGACGTTGGTTTTCTTCAACCTCACATTCTTCCCGATGCACAATCTCGGTTTGGGCGGAATGATGCGTCGTATCGCGGATCCGACCGTGTATGATCACCTTCGCCAGTTGCAACCGCTCAACCAACTCTGCACGATCGGGGCAATGGGCCTTGGTCTCACAACCTTTGTTTTCCTCTGGAACGTCATCTCCAGTCTCCGGAATGGCAAAAAAGCCGGCAACAATCCCTGGAACGCGAACACGCTCGAGTGGACAGTTGCATCGCCTCCCGGCCACGGCAACTTCCCAGTCACTCCTGTGGTTTATCATGGACCCTACGAGTATAGCGTTCCCGGCATTGAGAAGGATTTCTTGATGCAAACGGAAAAAGCACCCGAGGGCGCTCAGCTTGAGTCTCACTAGTTGCTAGGTGCATGGGTGGCCAAAACTCATCGGTAGATCTCCGACGCGTCGGAGTGCATGCCTGGTCTTGGTTCACACTCGCATCCACATTCCTCCTGCTCTGTAGCGGGGGGATCGTGACCTCGAAAGGAGTGGGTATGTCCGTTCCGGATTGGCCCACCACTTATGGCTACAATATGTTTCTCTTCCCGATTTCCGGTTGGGTAGGCGGGATCTTCTACGAACACTCACACCGCCTTATCGCTTCGGGTGTGGGATTGTTCACCATGATACTGGCCGCTTGGCTGTTGGCCGTAGAGCCTCGCCGTTGGGTCAAAACTCTCGGTGTCATTGCCTTTGTGGCCGTTTGCGTTCAAGGCCTCCTTGGCGGCTTGAGGGTCTCGCTTTTCAAGGATGAAATTGGCATCTTCCACGCCATGTTGGCCCAGTCGTTTTTTTGCCTCCTTGGTGTCATTACGATCGCCACAAGTTCCCGCTTCCTTCGCGGTGGTTGGGACGTTTTCCTTCCTGATCCCGTTCTAAAAAAATTGGCCACCCTGTCCACGGCGCTCATTTTTGTTCAACTCGCCCTCGGCGCGACGATGCGCCACGAGCATGCCGGCCTCGCGATTCCTGATTTTCCGCTCGCCTACGGAGGACTACTTCCGGACACCTCGGCGTCGGCCCTGGAAACAATCAATAGCCAGCGCCAAGCCAACGACCTTGTTCCGACAAGCGCTATCCAGATCTGGATTCAAATGGCCCATCGCGCTGTTGCCGTTTGCATTCTTCTCGCCGTGACCGCCGTGGCCTATCGCACCTACCGCAGCATGGTGGCACGACGCGCCTCACTTTGGAGTAGCGCATGGTTACTAATGATACTGTGTCAGGTTCTCTTGGGCGCTTGGACGATTTGGTCGAACAAAGCAGCGGATGTGGCTACGACCCACATGGCCCTCGGTGCACTCTCCCTTTTCTTAGGCGTTATTTTTTGCTTTCGCCTTCACCGCGGCGTGCAAGCCGGGCGATTCGTCATTCCTGATACGCAGCCTTTACGGGAGTTTTCTTCCATCGCATGAAGACCGCCGCTGTACCACAGGAAGGCCCCAAAACGGGCCTTTGGGACGATGTCCTTGTACTGGTGAAAGCGCGCCTCTCGTTGTTGGTCCTCATCACCACGCTCGTGGGATTCCTTCTCGGCTGGAAAGGCCCGTTTGATTGGGTGCTTCTCACAGCAACCCTTCTAGGAACCGCGCTCTGCGCTGCAGGAGCGGCGGCGTTGAATCAATGGTGGGAACGCGACATCGATGCGAATATGAAGCGGACCATGGATCGCCCGCTCCCAGCCCGCCGGATGCGCCCGCTGGATGCCCTGCTTTTCGGTTTGTTTTTTTCCGCCACGGGCGTGGCCATACTCGCCCTTTTCACAAACTGGGGCGCGGCATTCCTCGCCTTCGCCACCGTCGCGATTTACATCTTGGTTTATACTCCGATGAAGCGGATCAGTTCGCTGAATACTCTCATTGGCGCGGTGCCTGGGGCTCTTCCGCCACTCATTGGATGGATGGCTGCGCGGGGCCACTATGATCTCGAGGGTTGCCTGCTTTTCGCTGTGCTGTGGTTCTGGCAAATGCCCCACTTTCTTGCGATCGCCTGGATGTATCGTGATGATTATGCCCAAGGTGGCTGCGTGATGCTCACGGCGAATGATCCTGAATGTGCGACAACATCCCGCCAGGCGCTTCTGTATTCCATCTGCCTTTTGCTGGTCACTCTTATGCCAGGTCTGCTGGGATTCAACTCGCCGACCTACTTTTTTGGCGCACTTGTCCTCGGGCTTGCATTCTCGGGATATGCGCTCGTTTTTGTTCGCCGACGCGACCGCAATGCTGCTCGCAACCTTTTCTTCGCCTCCATCGTCTACCTTCCTGTTCTTCTCGGCCTTCTTGTGGCTACCCAACGATGAAAAAAATGAACATAAAACGCGCTAATTTGTTTGTCATGGGATCGCTATGGCTTTTTGCTATTTCACTCACGGCACTTGTTCTGATACTGATGAACATTCGCGGCCCGCTCCAAGCGCCGTAACCATTTTAAAAAACCACAACCAACTATGTCTACAGCAGCACTCACTCACGATTCCCAAGAGCACCACGGAGCCCCGGCGGCCACATGCAAATTCGGAATGATCATTTTCCTGATCTCCGAGGCTATGCTTTTCGCTGGTCTGCTCGGTGGCTATGTGGTCCTCCGTATTTCTTTGAATGGCTTCCCTTGGCAAGCCGGTCACGCTTGGCCACCGAGCGCCGATATCCCCCACCTCCCCGTTTTCCTCACGTCGATCAATACGGTTTTCCTTCTTGCCAGCAGCTTCACGTTCCACTTCTCCGAAGTCGCCGTGAACAAAGGAAAATCGGGTCTCGGCTGGCTTGCGATCACCATTTTCTTGGGTGCCCTTTTCGTTGGCCTCCAATGCTACGAGTGGACCCATCTTTACCACGAGGGTCTTTGGTTCAACACCGGCGGCGTTTATGGATCGAGCTTTTTCCTCATCACCGGATTCCACGGTCTCCACGTTGCTATCGGCGTTGCACTCATCCTCTGGTGCTTCCTGCGTCAGGTTTTCACACGTTGCTTCACTCCATCCAATCACATCGCGCTGCAGAATGTGGCCCTCTATTGGCACTTTGTGGACGTTGTCTGGATCTGCGTGTTGACGCTACTTTACTATGTCTGAGCCTGAGGAGCGGCCAGCACCGATCCCCCGCTTAGGTTGGGCGATCGCCTTCATCGCCGCATCCATGCTCATCGCCGTAGCATTTAATAATCTCAAAAACACGCGGCCTTATGTGGTTCCGGGCCACTTGCAAAAAATTTCTGAAGTCCCGGCTTTCAAGCTCACCGATCAAACCGGTCGCACGGTCACACTCGACGACCTCAAAGGGAAAATCTGGGTCGCCAATTTTATTTTTAGCCGCTGTAAGGGCCCTTGTCCGCTGTCGACACTGAGAATGGCGGAACTCAACAAGCGACTCTCCAAAGCCCGCAAGGAAGTCCAACTCATCTCATTCACGGTCGATCCGGATCATGACACCCCTCCCGTGCTAGCCGAGTACGCGAAGACTTCCGAAGCCGATCCCGCCTATTGGCAATTCCTCACTGGTCCAAGTGCAGATATCAACGACATCGTTGTCAAAGGGCTACTTCAACCCCTCGCCAAGGAACCCGATGGCACGCCAGCGCACTCCACGCGATTTGTGATGGTCGACGCGAATGGTTGGCTTCGCGGATATCAAGATAGCGCTGACCCTGAAGTGCTCCAGAAGCTCATGATCGACTTAGGCGATCTTCTGCGCGAAAGTAAGAGCAATAATACCAAATGAAAACCTTCACCCTAACGGTTAGTGTTTTTTTCCTCACTTTGCTCCATCCTATGCTGGCTTGCGTGGGGTGTCGTGAACCCGGCGTTGGTAATTCCGACGAACCTCAAACCGTCTTGGCGGGCGTCGGTCTTTCTTGGGGAGTTCTGTGCATGCTGGGCGTTGTGTTTGTGATTGTCAGCGCTCTCGTGGTTTTCATCGCACGCACCTGCCGCGAGTTGGATCGTCAAAAGCCAGTTCAATGAGTGTTTCCGACCTTCCGGCCCTCAATGCGGGCCTCAACTCCATCGCAACACTTCTCCTCCTCGCTGGCTTTTTTTGCATCAAAACGGATAGGAAAATTGCCCACAGAAACTGCATGGCTGGCGCCTTCGTCGTCTCGTCCATTTTCCTTGTCACCTACGTCCTCCACAAAATTCTCGTCCATGGTGTCCACACACCGTTTGGCGGAACAGGAGCCTGGCGCACTTTTTACTACGGGATGCTCACCTCCCACATCATCTTGGCGATCACGATTGTGCCGCTCATTTTGATTACCATTAACCACGCCATCCGCGCTCGCCACGAACGCCACCGGGCTTGGGCTCGTTGGACATTTCCGCTCTGGCTTTACGTCTCTGTGACAGGCGTGCTTGTTTACTTCATGCTTTATCAGTGGTTTCCCAGAGCCTGATCCTTTCAACCTAATAAAAATAATATCATGAGTTCCCGACCAATGGGGCTCGAGCACACGGGTGTGCTTGATGCCTTTGCCTACGATAGCCGCCGCGACCTTCTCGTTCTTGCCATGTATGAGACACGACCATGGGGAAAGGAAGACCAACAGATCCTCCAACTTCAGGAAAAGCTCAACGCCTACGCCTCGTTCATTCTGGACGGAGAAATGGCCGAATCCTTCCCTCAATATGCCGGTAAAACCGTCGAGATCCAACTCCGCACGCGTCACCTTCCCGACCCTCTAGCCCTCGGCCTCCTTCAACAGGCGCGCGAGCAATTTGCCCTTCAGCAAATCCAACTCGAGACAATCCAGATCGATCCCGCCGAGGAAGTCCTTCCCGATGCCACGGGATCCTGCGGCTGCGGCGGAAATACCTGCTGCTAGAGTTGAATACAGATTTTCAGACAGGATGACGGGATTAAAAGGATTCACAGGAATGCATTCGATGTTATTGAATTTAACACAAGACATTGAATCCTCATCGAAGTTTAAATATCTGATTCTCTGTGCCCTCTGTGTCCTCTGTGGTCAATTCTGCTGAGTCTGGGTTAAACTACGCATCCATTCGATCGCGGACTCATCCAAAATCTCCGCATCATACTTGTTGCGGAAAAGCCCCGACCAACCCCATCATTCACTCACTGTGAATCAAAAACTGACCATCGCTGGCCGCGAGTTTTCATCCCGACTCCTTCTTGGAACTGGCAAATTCTCATCGAATGAGACCATGCGGGACGCGCTTGATGCCAGTGGCGCAGAAATCGTCACTGTCGCCCTTCGCCGTGCTGATCTGAGTGGGAAGAACGACCCCTACGCGAATATCCTCGAGTTCATTGATCCAAAAAAATACCTGCTTCTTCCGAATACCAGCGGAGCTATGGATGCGGAGGAGGCGGTTCGCCTCGCCCGCCTCGCCGCCGCAGCGGGACTTCCCATGTGGGTGAAACTCGAAATCCACCCGGACCCTCACTATCTCCTGCCCGATCCGATCGAAACGCTCGCAGCAGCAACGCAGTTGGTGAAAGAGGGCTTCGTTGTTCTTCCTTACATCAATGCCGACCCCGTCCTCGCCCGGCGTTTGCAGGATGTGGGCACGGCGACCGTGATGCCACTCGGTTCGCCCATCGGGA
>CAYRTN010000010.1:0-21794 GCA_964427235.1 uncultured Chthoniobacter sp.
GTATGGTAGGCCCGATGACAAAAGTAGCGGTGGTAAAATGCGGTCACGGCGAACATCCGAACGAAATACAATGCGATCGCTACGCCGACGGCCACCCAACTCCAACCAGTCCAGATCACACCGAGACACCCTATATGCAAAAAAATAAATGGGATTGCGCGGCTAAACTCAAATCGCTCAGGAAGCGCACGCACTTTTTCGGCTCCGTCCGGGAAGTGGTCGGAGTCGATGGCGTTTACGATAGAGGTTAGGATTTTATTCACGTGTGTGTTTACTCTTCTACGACTCCGAGAACAGCAAGGATGCGATTAAGGTCATCGTCACCGTAATATTCGATTTGAATGGAACCCTTTTTTTCACCGTGGTGGAGCTGCACGCGGGTCGCCAGGCGGTGGGTGAGGAGGTTTTGAATTCGGGTGATGGCCGGGGTGATTTCGGGTGTTCCCTTGTCGCCGCGACGTGCGGGCGTGCGACCAGATTTGGCATGCTGCTGGGCAGCCATTTTTTCGGCAGTGCGCACAGAGAGGTTGTTGCGGAGGATCTGGTCCGCGAGCCACTTTTGCTCGTCCTGATTTTTGAGAGAAAGTAGGACCTTGGCGTGGCCTACAGTGAGGCGGCCGTGCTTGAGTTGCGATTGCACCTCGTCGACGAGATCCAGCAGGCGCATGGCGTTGGCGACCGAGGCTCGGCTTTTGCCCACCCGCTTAGAGATTTCCTCTTGGGTGAGTTTGAATTCCGAGTAGAGCTTCGCGTAGGCGGCGGCTTCTTCGATTGGATTTAGGCCCTCGCGCTGAAGATTTTCAATCAACGCCAACTCAAGCACTTCGCGGTCGGTGGCTTCTCTTACGATGACTGGGGCCTCAGCGAGACCGAGTTCCTTGGCGGCTCGCCACCGGCGCTCACCGGCGATGAGCTCATAGACTCCGCCGACCTTTCGAACGATGAGAGGTTGGATGATGCCACGCTCCCTAATGCTTTCGACTAACTCATGCAAATGCTCGGTGGGAAACTCCTGACGAGGCTGGAGGGGGCTTGGTATGATGTTACCCAAGCGAACCTTTTGGATTCTTTCGCCGTGTTCTTCCGAGGGGGCCGGACTAGCCACTCTCTTGTTGATGAGTGCGCTAAGGCCTTTGCCGAGTGCTTGCTTTGCCATGATTAAGGAGCCTAAACATGAAGTGTTCCGCCGACAAGGAGAAGAGAGGCTGATTCGATCGGAAATTCTACGATGGTTTTTTCACATTTAGATATTTGGGAGGATGCGGCACAGCGATCCGCCGCAGGGCATATGGCTTGTGATGAGGTCATGCTTCAGCATTCCGCTCGTCCAGTGCTCCGTCTATACAAATGGGCCTCTCCCGCAGCGACATTCGGCTATGCGCAGCGGTTGGAAAAAATCCGCGATTTTGCAACTGGGCTTCCCTTGATGCGGCGATGGACAGGGGGAGGTGTGGTGTTGCACGGAGAGGATCTCACTCTGGCACTGGCCATTCCGGCAAGTGATCCGCTTGCGGGAATGGCATCCTCGAGAATATATCGTGAAATTCATGAAGGACTTGCTGCGGCACTCGCGGTTGTTCACGACGGAGTCCGTTTGGTTTTGCCTGAAGATTGTCGGGAAGGAGCGGCTTGTTTTCAAAGTCCCGTACCACTCGACATCATTCTTGATGGCGCGAAAATCTGCGGAGGAGCACTGCGCCGCAGCAAATCAGGTGTGCTCTACCAAGGTTCACTTCATCTAAAAAATATCCCGTCTGACGTCATTGGGGCAGCTTGGGCAGAAGAAAGGGCTCGTTTTTCCATTCCATTACAAATGGAGGCGGACGTCGCGGACCTCGTTGAAAAGAAATACGGGACGACTGGCTGGATCATCCTAAGATAGCAAAACGTGCGTTTTATTTAGATTCTCATAAAAGATATCAGTATGTCAGTTATCGGCATCACAGGCGGTATTGCTTCAGGGAAATCCACATTCTGTCGAATGCTGGCGAGTCGAATGACTGCTGACGTTTTTGATGCAGATGCAGAGGCGAGGACACTTCTTGAACGGGATCCCGATGTTCGGGAGGCGGTGATTCGGAAAATATCCCCAACGGCTTTCGATAAAAATGGCGAGCCTGACCGGACGGAGATCCGACGAGTGATTTTTACGGATCCAACCGCCAAGGCACGGTTAGAGCATATTCTTCATCCGAGGGTGCGTGCGCGCTGGATGACTCTCGCCGCCGAGCGGGTTGATGCCGCCTGTCCGCTATTAGTGGATATCCCCTTGTTGTTTGAAAACCATTTAGAAGGGCATTTTTCTTGGGTTATTTCAGTGGCGTGCTCGCGCTCGACGCAAATCGAGCGTGTTGTTGCTCGAGGAGTTCATGCGCGAGTGGCCGAATTGATCCTAGCGGCTCAGACTCCAACTTTAGAAAAAATCTCCCGTGCGCACTTTGTGGTTTGGAATGACGGAAGCCTGGATGTTTTGGAATCCCAAGCGGACGAGATCGTCAATCGCGGGCAGCTTGCGCTTCGTCCAAACTCACAGCCTCGGCTATAGCCGTGGTCGCTCCGGGGAGTCGGGCTTCGATTTCACTCCATGCGGGTGCTCCCGGTGGCTGATATGGACTGGTCACAAAAATCGAAATGGCCCGATCAATGGCGCTGGCAAACATGGTGGCGGTTTGATCTTCGAGTGCAGCATCATATTGCAGGAGATTGATTCGGGCATCCGCTGCATAAAATCTCATCATTTCACGTGCGAGCCGCAGGTAGTTGGTGACGAGTTTTTCAGGATTAATGGAAACGGGAGTCGTTAGTCCGGAAGAAATCGTTCGCAGTAGGCAAAGGGTCACATCGCAGGCCATTTTATTGAGTCCACCCAGAGGGTCTTTTTCAGAGAGGTCTTGGTGTTTGTGATCGTAGGTTTCTGCAATATCGACCTGACAAACTCGATGGGGGGAGCAGAGGCGAAACACATCCGCCATCATTCCGGTTTCGACACCCCAGTCGGAAGGAAAGCGAATTTCCTGCACAACGCGGCGGTGCAGGCAGACCTCGCCGCTGATCGGGTATCGAAAGTTTTGGAGCGAGCCGAGGGTCGATTGAAATCCATCCAGATCCTCCATGGCGCGGAGGAGGGGACTGATCAAGAGACGCATCACTCGACCATTCAATCGATCTGAGAATCGTGCGCTGAAGCCCTTGCTGACTTCAAATGCCATTTCAGGATGGGCTACGGGAAAGCAAAGTCGGGCTAGCATTTCGCGGCGGTAATTCACGATGTCGCAGTCGTGGACAGCGACAAACGAAGCATCCGTCGCCGACAGTGTATATCCAAAGCAAAGCCTCATATTGCGGCCTTTGCCCCTTTCGCCGGGATCCATTCCAGTGGCTTCGAGTTGACGGATGATCTCGCTCATTCGTGGTCCGTCATTCCACAGGATGGCCGTTTTCTGTGGGAGTTTGTTAAAAAGCGAACGCGCCAACTGCCATTGCGCCCGATCTGCTCCGTCCAACCCCACGACGACATGGCGAATGAAGTCCGTCAGCTTGAGTTCATCAATGATGGCGGCTAGGGCAGGGGATTCCAAATCTCGCGCATGGCAAGGCAGCACAAGAGCAATGGCGGGTGAGAGCGCATTGAGTTCCCGTTCGAGCTTCTTGTAATCTGGGTTGCCGAGGTGGTGGAGCGTGGCTATGCCGCCGTGCTGGTAGAAATCCGACATGTTCACCACCAATCTTCCGAGTTGCTTCGCATTGAGCAAGTCCGTGAAATCGCTATTTTCAATCGGTGCGCAAAAACACGTTTCCATTTTTACACCTTGTGGTAGTTCACTACCACTGGCGACCAGGTGGTGTGCGAAAAGTCGTCGAATTAACATTGCCTGCGATCCGGCGTGCCGCGCACAGAGATTTAAAAGTCACGCTCCTGAGCGGCAGTCCTTCATCAGAACACCCGATCATCGCCAACCTACCTGCGGAGGTGGCGATCCACTCGGAACCCACTTGTGATTATTTTTCGGAGCAGTCGATCCCTCCTGAAACCATCGCGAGCCGTATTCGAAAAGCTTTGGAGAGTATTATTCCATCGGAGCAGGCTGATCGCACACTGATTTGGTTTCACAATCCTGGGCTTGCGAGAAATGGGCTTCTTAATCGAGAGGTGATGGACTTTTGTGAGAAAACAGGAACCTCGCTGATCCTGCATCACCACGATTTCTGGTGTTCGGGCCGCTGGGCGCGTTGGCAGGAACTGGAGCGATGCGGATGGGGGACACTCGAAAAAGCGGCTGGAATCGGGCTCGGCAGGGGAGGGCGTTCTGTTCAAGTGACAATCAATCTGGCGGACTTTAAATCGCTGGATGAAGCCATGGGAGGGCAGGTGTTTCATTTGCCCAATCCTGTTGTGCGGCCAAGTAAGATTTCCTCGAGGAGGATCTGTGCCGTTCAAAAATGGGTGAACCAAGAGTTATCAAATTCGAAGCCGATTTGGGTGTGTCCGACTCGGTTTTTAAGAAGAAAAAATCTCCTCGAAGCTATTCTGCTAACTCGCTGGTTAAGGCCGGAAGCGGTCTTTGTGACCACATCGGGAATGGCATCGGGCGATGAGTCTCCCTATGCGCGGATGATACAAGCGGCTGCAGAAAAGGGTAATTGGAATGTCAGATTCGGTCTTCTTGATAAGCCTGACGCGCCCAAGGTGGATGAGCTTTTGCGCGTGGCAGAGGTTGCGCTTTTGACTTCAGTACAAGAAGGATTCGGAATGGGATTTGTCGAGGCCTCCGCCGCAGGCATTCCACTCATCGCTCGCGCTATGCCTGACGTGATGCCTGATCTGGAGGCGTTGGGATTTCGTTTTCCGCATCTTTATCCTGATGTTTATATTGATCCCGCATTGCTAGACGTCTCGGCGGAGTTCGAACGACAAGCCCGACTGCTTTTAATGGCAAAAGAGAATCTGCCATCGGTGCTGGCGTCGCGATTTCATCCCGGCACGCGGGATTTTGAGCATCCCATTGCTTTCAGTCGCCTCACTTGGCAGGGGCAAGTGGAAGTTCTAAATCATTCGTCTAAGCAAGCATGGGAAGCGTGCCGGTCTTTAAATCCTGTTTTAGAAAAAATCCATACCTCGATGGATAGCCTTGAATCCAGCCCATGGCCAAAATCTCCGATCCAAAGCCCCTCTAGGTACGCTAAGTCATTTTGGAAGATAGCGAGTGTTGCCAAGCATCAATCGATGACAGATCCGGCGGGGGTATTACTTGCTCAAAGCCGACTCATTGATCGTGGACTCGATCCCGCCGCTTTTTTTCCGGTTCAAGTGGAGAGGTAACTCACAAGTCTGCCTGAGAGGGGTAAAAAAGTTGGCGATGGGTGGCAACAAATTCATACCCAGCATCGAGAATGGATCGCACGATTAACGATTTTGAATACAAAGAGTGAATCCATTTTGCTGCTGGATGAAATGCCGTCAGTGTTTCGAGAATTGCTTCTGCTGCGGATGCGCCTGTGCCATTTTCGCGGATGAGTTGAACTGCTTTTTCGAAGTTAGCGAGTGGAATTTCCGGATGCTCTTTGGAAAATTCGCTCGAGGGGTAGTAGGCGATAGAATCGCCGCCCACTCTTTTTAAAAGATCGACGCAGTTAACGCAAAACTGGCATTCGCCATCGTAGATCAGGGCGCGTTTCATTCGCATTCAATTTGTCGTATGCCGGTAGTCAAGCAGAGGCCATGCAGAAACTAGGGAGAGGTCAGTCGGCGCTCGAGCTTGGGATCAGGTTCCGCTCCCAAGGCTTTTGCCTTATCGTAGTTAGCGCGTGCGAGATCGAGAGCGGGAGGTTTCTGGTCCATATACATCACGGCTAGGTTGAAGTGGGGCTTTGCGTAAATTGGATCAATCGTGATGCTTCGTAAAAAGGAGTCCTCCGCTTCCTTTGGGTTTCCCGTTTTTGCGAGAGCGAGGCCCATGTAATTATGGGCAATTGCATTTTGTGGATCGAGTTCAAGAATGTGCTTGAGAGCGGCAATCGCTTTATCGAAATCTTTCAGTCTTAAATATACGATGGCGAGGTTGGTGAGCACCAAGATGTCATTTGGTTTCTGGATGATGACTTTTTCAAGTCCCGCGCGGGCGTCGCTGATCTTTCCGACTTCGATTTTGGCGATCGCTAAATGGGCAATCACAAAAAGATTGTTTGGAGCGAGTTTCAGCGCCTGACGAAAAATGATGACCGCATCGAAGAATCGTTTGTCTTTGTAAAGTTTCGAGCCGAGATCAGCCAGTTCACGTGCTTGTGGAGAAAGGGATGCGAGATCCTCATTCAAAGAGGTGGGCTCCAGCTTGGGTGCTGGTATCGCGGGTTCCTGCTGGATTGGAGTCTGGGCAGCGACAGGTTTGGATTCTTCGTTCGGGCTTGATGTTGTCGCTGGCACGGGGGCAGCGGTCTCATTGGTGACAAGCTTAACTTCCTCTTGCGGGGTTGTCGCTGGAGATGGGCTCGCGGGGACTTGTGCCAATGTTGGCTGAGGTGATGCGGTTTGTGTTGCCGGATCCTGCTGAGCTGGTGACTCCTCAGCGATAGATATGGATTCTTCTGCGGGGTTTGGGGTTGTTGCTGGAACGGAGGCAGCGGTCTCATCGCTGACGAGCTTATTATCCTCTTGCGGGGTTGTCGTTGGAGATGGGCTCGCGGAGACTTGTGCCGATGTTGGCTGAGGTGAGGCAGCATTTAACTCTTGGGTATCGTTTGCTGAAGCGAGCAGTGAAGCAGTGGGTTTACGACCTAGTTTAAAATAGGTCTGCTTGGATTCGACTTCGCTCACCATGGTCAGCAATGTCTGGATGCTCTCAGCGCTCATTGGGGTGGCTGAAAGAGCGTAAAAAACCACGTTGCCTTGGTCGGCAACTTTGGCGCTAAATTGCAAACTGTAGCCATCAGCAATCGAGACGGATCCGGTGCCGTCTGGTTTTGTAAAAAAAATCGATCCATTGGAGATTTGGATCACCCCGCGAAACTCGTTGGATTTATCTGTGGGGGAGACAGTGAATCGCCAAGTGGCGCCTCTTATGTCGGCGGTTCCGATAGGCGTTTCGATCTCCAACTTTGAAGTTTTTTGGAGTTTTTTGGAGTTTCCGACGATGGTGCCTTCGCTGAGCATAAGCTTGCACTTGGACGTGGTTGGCTCTGTGGGGAGCTTATTCCAAGCCGCTGCGCTTGCTTCGATGACTTCGGAGGAGTTCGTGCTATTGACTGGAGGGTCGACTTCTTGTGTCAGAAAAAACGATCCGTCAGAAAAAACAAATTTGATGGGATCTTGGAGAAATTCTCCGATAGCGAGTTTTGAGTTATCAAGCAGCTGTACGAGGGCGCCGTTAGACATAGCCAAGTCGACGCGTCCGCCAGTTCCCGATTGAATGGTTGCGCTGGGCGGGATTTTTTCTCCTTTTTGAAGTGGACGTGAATTATCGCTCGCTTTGTCGATGAGCTTTGGATCTCCAGCGAAGTCAGCAACAATAGTGAATCCAGGCTCCAGCTTCGTGGAGGAGTTGGTTTCGGGGGATTGCGCAATCAAGGAAATGATTGGCAGGAATGTAAAAAAAACGGAAAGAGCTTTTGGGTGGGAGGGCATATTTTAACGAGGAGCAAGCAACAGCGATGCCTGCAACTGTAGTTATTCGCAATAAAAGAATCCCAAATGGGAGGAATTTTGGTTTTTCTAGCTAGGGTGAGGGTTGTTTTTGTCGGCCGACAATGATCTTTTGATCAAGGCTTTTTAAAACCTGGATCGGCGTACCTGCTGGTATGAACTCGCCCTCGGTGAGGACGTCAAAGTGATCTTGGCCGATTTGGGCTCGTCCCGATGGGCGAAGGGACGTCAGAGCGATGCCTTCGTCGCCGGGAGCAAGGGGCGAAATTTCGCCGGTGTCTGTGATTCCTTGGGCAATGGATGGGCCTGCTTCCAATTTAGAAGAGAGGGAAAGTCTTCGAAAAATCGGAAGTGAGGGCAAAAAGCGCGAAGCCAAAGCCATGAAAATGCAGGCAAGCAGGATGGCGATGCTGATGTTCAATATCGGGGTCAGAAAAAAATCATAGGAAAAGTGAACCGGTTGCGCGGGGTAAAAGTCGGCCATGGCCAGGAAAAGAGAGATAAGGATCATGACAGTGCCGCCGAGAGCCATCACAACAACACCTGGAAAGAAAACTAATTCCAAAAGAATAAAAATGACTCCCATGGCAAAGAGCGCGAGCATTTCAAATCCCGTGAGTCCGGCGATGTAGTGGCCACTGAAAAATAGTAAAAAGCAGATCCCAGAAAGGATGCCCGGAACGCCGAACCCTGGAACTTTTAATTCCAAATAGGCGCCAAGTACCCCGCCAAGCAGCAAAAAGGGAGCGAGGAGGGTGATCCATTGAGCTATGGTTTCGAATCCGGAGGGCTCTTGTGAAACCAACTTATCGACAGGCAGGCCGCACTGGGTTGCCATGTCCTCGATGTCAGTTGCGATGCCGCTGGCCAGAAGGGGGCGCCCGCCGCACGGTCGAGTCGCTTCTTGAGCACTCAGTGTGAGAAGAGCGCCTTTGGGGTTGATGATTTCATCCCCGATTTTGACTTCTTTATCGAGATTCATGAATCCGTCAACGAGCTCGGCGTGATAGCCGTTTTTCTGCGCTACGCTTCGAAAGTATCCGGAGTAATAGGAAACGATCTTAGCATTCATCGTCTGAGGGATTTCCTGTCCCGATCCCGCCACAGGAGCGGCGGCTCCGATCGCGCTCACGGGAGCCATATAGATTTTTTTTGTTCCCAGCGCGATGAGGGCCCCTGCGGATCCTGCGTTAGTATTTACGTAGGTGTAGGTGGGGATCGGGCTTTTACCTAGCATTTGAACGATCTTTTCCGTCGCTTTGAGGTCGCCACCCGGGGTGTCCATATTCAAAATCAGGGCAGCGGCGGCAACGGATTCCGCATTTTTTAGAACCCGACGGAGAAAGAAAAACTGCGCCTCGCTGATTGGTCCGGTCACAGGTAGGACGATGACGGAACCTTTCTGGATGGGCTTTTCGGATGCAAATACGCTCGATATGGACAGGGATAGAAGAAGAAAAAGAAGCGCACTTTTCATAGGCCTGAAATCTCACTCGCGCATGGGACTGCCGCAAGGTATTTTGAATTCGTGGGACTCATCTCCGAAGAAACCATTCAGAGCGTAACGGAAGCCAGCGACATCGTTGACTTGATCGGTTCGTATTTCCCGCTCAAGAGGGCTGGCACGAGCTTTCGTGCCGTTTGCCCATTCCATCAGGAGAAGACGCCTTCTTTTCACGTCAATCCCGCTCGTCAATCTTTCCACTGCTTCGGTTGTGGGGCTGGTGGAGGGGTGCTTCGATTTGTGATGGACTACGAGCACGTGGACTTTCCTTCCGCTGTGCGCAGGTTGGCTCAGCGCGCAGGAATCCCGATTCTTGAAGACGCGGCTTCGGCCGAGGACGGGCAAAAACAGGGGCAGCGCCAGCGTCTTCTGGCCATTCATGCGGAGGCCGCAGTTTGGTTTCACAAAGCTTTAGTGAAATCTCCCGCTGGGGCCCAAGCGAGGGAGTACTTGAAGTCGAGAGGTATCACATCCGAGGTCGCGAAATCCTGGCAACTTGGCTACGCTCCAGATTCTTGGGACGCTTTATTGGAGCACCTCCGTGGCTGTCGATTCCCTGATGGGGAGATCATGCTGAGCGGGTTGGCCTCCTCGAAAGAGGATAGGGCTGGAGACAGAATTTATAGTCGATTCCGCCACCGTGTCATGTTTCCGATCCGGAATGATTACGGCGAGGTTATCGCATTTAGCGGGCGCACACTGGAGTCAGATCCGAAAGCGGCTAAATATGTGAACTCGCCGGAGACGGCTCTTTTTACAAAGGGGAAGGTGCTCTACGGATTGGATAAATCGAAGCGCGATCTCATTGATAAAAACACGGCCATCGTTTGCGAAGGACAGATTGATCTTATCTCGGCCTATGAGGCAGGTATTCGTCACGTGATCGCCCCACAAGGCACGGCGTTCACCTCTGATCAGGCCCGTCTTTTGAGGCGATATGTGGAAACCGTGCTTCTGTGTTTCGACTCAGATACGGCCGGAAAAAAAGCCACATCAAGTTCACTGCCATCGCTTCTTTCACAGGGTTTGAGCGTTAAGGTTGTTGTACTGCCCGCGGGCGAAGATCCCGATTCTCTTATTCGTCGGAATGGCGCCGCTGCCTTTCTGGCACTGGTTGAAAAGGCGGCCGATTATTTTGACCACAGCTTAGAGGAGGCGGTCCTAAGCGGAGAATTGAATACCCCCGCCGGAAAATCCAAGCTCGTGCGCCACATCGCTCCGCCGCTCGCATTAGTGCAAGACGCTGTGCTTCGGGAGGCGATCCTTGGTCGCATTTCATCAAGGCTCTCGCTTCCCCACGCCGTGATCAGGTCAGCCATGAAGGCGCCGAGTCAGGACACCGGCAACGAAGGGGCAGTGGTTCCCCTCGATGAGCCGGTTCAAAAAATCACGCTTTCTGCAGGGATGCATATGCTTTGCCAGATCGCGCTAGCCAGCTCTGAAGTGCGGGAGTGGCTTCGCGGTCAAGCTCCGGCCGCTTCATTCGAGCCCGGCGGTGCTTTGGTGGACAAACTCACCCATGCCGAATTCGATGGAGGCACCCTCCCGTCCTCACTTCTCTCAACACTGAGCGCGTCGGAGGAACGCACCCTGTCATCGCTCGACACGCGTCGTCCCATGCCTGCTCCTCTCGATCGCGCCAAACTGACATGGCAGGGGCTTGTCATCCAGCAACTCACCCAAAAGATGGAAGGGCTGAAAAGTCAACTCGTCGATCCATCCGTTCCTGTGGGCGAAAGAGAAAAAATTCAAAAACAAATACTTGACCTTAAAATCCGTGTGGCAGATGTTCAGCGGCCCTTTTGAACTGGCCTAATTGAAAGCAGCTTGAAAACTAAAAACACCTCTTCGAAGAGCCAATCCCGCTTGGCACCCAAATCCAAATCAAAAACTCCGTCCGCGAAGGCTTCCAAGCCGGCGGGGGCAAAAGCGAAGCCTGCGAAACAGGTTAAGCCTGCAGTGAAGGTTGTTGCTAAGAAGCCGCTTCCGTCAAAAGCGAAGCCCAAAGCAGCGCCGAAACGGCCTGTATCGAAAAAGCCGCTTCCTCCGTCCAAAAAGGCCGTTCCTGTCAAAAAAGCGCTTCCGAAGAAACCTGCTTCGAAAACCGCAGCCAAGCCCACGCCCAAAGTTGCCGGCAAGAAGCCTGCACCGAAAGCGGCAGCCAAGCCTACGTCCAAAGTCGCAGCTAAGCCCGCGCCGAAAGCCGCTGCGAAGACCGCGCCCAAAGTTGCTGCCAAGAAGCCTGCACCGAAAGCGGCAGCCAAGCCCGCCCCGAAAGCCGCTGCCAAGTCTTCAACCAAAGTGGGCAAGCTTCCTGAGGAACCCACTTTCAACAAAAAACCCGCTCTCACTAGCAAGCAAATCGCCAAGGAAACCAAAGCGGCCAAGGCGTTGCTCTTCGCAGCCCCTTCGTCTGGGCCGCTCGATATACCTAAGCTGATTCAGGATAAAGTCCGCGAGTTGATTAAGCTCGCAAAAGAGCAAGGTTATGTCACTTTTGAAGATCTGGATGAGCATCTACCAGAAGGGGTTAATAATCCCGACCACATCGATGCGATCATCACCCAACTGCGCGGCGTCGAGATTGAGATTATCGACTCTTCGGATGTAGATCGCGTCAAAGAGGTTCGCAAAGACAACGAGGAAGAAGAAGAGAAGGAAGAAAAAGCCGACTCTAAACTCGATATTCTCGATGATCCAGTACGTATGTATCTCAAGCAGATGGGGCAAGTTCCCCTTCTGACCCGTGAGCAGGAGGTAGAAATCTCCAAACGCATCGAAGATGCTGAGCTTAAAGTTCAAGAGTTGCTTTATGGTTTTGGATTTGTAGCTCGCGCCCACATCGATCTTGCCCAGAAGCTCATGGATCAACGTGAGCGTTTCGATCGGGTCATTCTCGATAAAAAGATCGAGAGTCGCGAGAGATACATGAAGTTGCTTCCGCGTCTATGTCAGCAGGTCAAGCGCCAGACGGATGCCGTTTCCCGCATTTACGCCGACCTCATGCTGACCAGCGGGCCTGCGGTGGAGAAACGCAAAAAATTTGAGCGGTCCCTTCAGACCCTTCAGAATCTTTACCCCAAATTTTTCTACAAACAAAAAATCATCGAAGACTTTGTTCAGTTGGTGGACGACAATCATCGTGCGCTGCAAAATGTTCAGAAGGAGCTCGCCAAACACGCGAAAGATCCAAGTCCGAAACTGCGTCGCCAGCATACAGCGGAGGTAAAAGAAATGCAGAAGCGTTTCTGGCTTTCTCCCGCAGAGTTGACGACCAACCATGACCAACTCAAGCTTTGGCACCGCCGCGCATTGAAGGCGAAAACGGAAATGGTGGAGGCCAACCTTCGGCTCGTGATTTCGATCGCAAAAAAATACACCAATCGAGGCCTCTCCTTCCTTGATCTGATTCAAGAAGGCAACATGGGTCTCATGAAAGCGGTCGAGAAGTTTGAGTACCGCCGGGGATACAAATTTTCCACATACGCGACATGGTGGATTCGCCAAGCGATCACACGCTCGATTGCCGACCAAGCCCGCACCATTCGTATTCCGGTGCACATGATCGAAACGATCAACAAGCTCATCCGGGTGCAGAAACAACTCGTTCAAGAGTACGGTCGCGAACCTTCTCCGGAGGAAATCTCCGACGAAATCCAGCTTCCCGTCGAGCGCGTGCGTGCCGTTCTCAAGATGGCCCAGCAACCTATCTCGCTTCAAGCGCCTGTGGGTGATAGCGACGACACCAGCTTCGGTGATTTCATCGAGGACAAAGGTGCCGACAATCCCGCCGATATGGCAGCGATCGTTTTGCTGAAGGATAAAATTAAAGATGTCCTCGACAGTCTCACCGAGCGTGAGCGTCAGGTCTTGGAGCAACGCTTCGGCTTAGTGGACGGCTACAGCCGCACGCTGGAAGAGGTGGGTCGCCAATTTAAAGTTACACGTGAGCGTATCCGCCAAATTGAGGCCAAGGCCCTTCGCAAGATGCGCCATCCAACCCGCATCCGCCAGTTGGAAGGTTTCCTTGATGCCCACGAGGTCTAAGTTTTTTCGCAACTTTTCAGCTAAGCCGGGGTTTGATTCATTGTGAAACAAGAACCGATTGAAAATGACGCCCTATGGAGGGCGTTGGGCGAGGCTACACCGCCCTTGGTATCGCCTTTTTTTGCTAGGAATGTTTTGCGTGCAACGAGGCAGCAGAGTGGGCGTTCGGTTTTTCTGCCGGCGGTTTTACTTCGTTGGCTCGGCGCCCTCGCGTTTTCGTGTGTGACAGTCGGTTTTTTTGTCTCGCTGGCTCATTATCCCCAGCATGAAAGCCGAGATTTAGTATCCGTGGAGATTTTCGACATCGCCGCTGGGCTCAATGAACTCGCGCCAGTGCCAGAAATCACGTTGGCCTCACTTGCCTACCAAGACGGCGGGTTTTAGTTCGAACTTTCCCTCGCATAAGAGGGCTTCTTTGAGTCGCTTCTTGTATTCGGAGCGTGGGATTTCTCTTGCTCCGAACGTGGCCAAATGGGGTGTCACCCATTGAAGGTCGAGTAGGGTGAAGCCCCCTTTTTGCATCATCTCGACTAGGTAGCAGAGGGCGACTTTCGATGCGCCGCCCTCACGGTGAAACATGGATTCCCCGAAGAAAGCCGAGCCAATGCTCACTCCATAAAGTCCACCGGCGAGTTGGCCTTCCCTCCAGATCTCGACGGAGTGGGCGTGACCGCCTCGATGCAGTTCCACATAGCTGTGAAAAATGCACTCATCGATCCAGGTTTCCTCGCGGTCCGCGCAGGCGATCATCACTTCCTCGAAATTGGTATCCACCCGGATTTCCCACAGCGGGTCGCGAAGCGTTTTTTTGGTGCCGTGGGGAATTCGGAATTCCTCAAGTGGGAGTATGCCGCGAGGATCCGGATCGTAGAGACGGATTTCATCATCCATCGCCATGGGGAAAATCCCCTCGCGATAGAAGTCCAGCAGCATCTCGGGTGGAATCATGTTTGCCATGGCGGAGTGAATGATTATGCTAGCGAGCTATGAAAGGCGTGATCTTTTTTTTAATGCTTCTAACACCTGTTTTTCTAACCTCCTGCGCTGTTTCGGAGCAGAGTGTCGAGGACGTGGGTGATAAATTTCAAGAGGGTATTCAAGGGCGGGGCACAATTGTTCCTCACAATGCCACCACTGATTCCTTTGGCCCCGAGTACCGATAATTCTTCTCATGGCCACCAAACCTGCCGGGGATAAAATCCTCATTCTCGATTTCGGATCGCAATACACTCAGGTGATTGCCCGCCGCGTCCGCGAGTGCCAAGTCTATTCCGAAATCATTCCTTACACGACGAAGGCCACTGCCATCGCGAAGCTCAAGCCCGCCGGAATCATTCTCTCTGGAGGCCCAGCCAGCGTTTACGCGCCGAAGGCGCCGCAGGTCGATCGCGCCATCTATAAACTCGGCATTCCGGTGCTCGGTATTTGCTACGGCATGCAGCTCATCGCTCACGGACTCGGCGGCAAGGTAGAACGCTCCACCGAGCGTGAGTATGGCCCTGGCAAGCTCAAGGGAGATCCCAAGTGCGCACTTTTCCACAAACTCCCTGCGACGCTGGATGTCTGGAATAGTCACGGTGATAAGATCACTCAGATGCCTGTCGGGTTTCGTCCGCTTGGCCGAACGGAAAATTCGCCGCACGCGGTCATTGGCGACACCGATCGCAATATCTACGGACTGCAGTTTCACCCCGAGGTCGTTCACACGCCTCGCGGAAGCGAGATTCTCGCGAACTTTGTTCACCGCATTTGTGGGTGCAAATCCAATTGGACGATGGAATCCTTTATTGACCGGACGTGTCGCGAGATTCGCGAACAAGTGGGCGATGGACGAGTCATCTTGGGCTTGAGTGGCGGGGTTGATTCCTCCGTCGCAGCGGCCCTGATACACAAGGCCATCGGCGATAAATTGACCTGCATTTTCGTTAATAACGGCCTTCTCCGAGCCAATGAGGCAGCCGCTGTGGAAAAACTCTTTGCTGGGGAATTTCGTATTCGGATGCGCACGGTCGATGCCTCGGATCAGTTTCTCAAAAAGCTCAAAGGCGTCACCGATCCCGAAAAAAAGCGCAAGATCATCGGTGCGGAATTCATCAAAGTTTTTGAGGCCGCTGCGCGTGACCTCAAAAAGTCGGATCCCGGACACTACCGCTTTCTCGCGCAGGGAACTCTCTATCCCGATGTGATCGAGAGTGTGTCGATCTCCGGAAATCCGGCCGCTTTGATCAAGAGCCATCACAATGTGGGGGGTCTTCCTGAACGCATGAAGTTTGAGCTCGTTGAGCCCCTGCGCCAGCTTTTCAAAGACGAAGTCCGTCGCGTTGGTGAGGAACTTGGGCTCTCAAAAGAAATCGTCCATCGTCAGCCTTTCCCTGGTCCCGGTCTAGCCGTTCGAGTTCTCGGTGCGATTGATGCCGAGCGCCTGCGGATCGTTCGCGAAGCCGATGCGATCGTCATTGAGGAAATGAAATCTTCGGGCTGGTATTACAAAGTCTGGCAATCCTTCGCCGTTCTTCTGCCTGTTCGTTCAGTAGGCGTGATGGGCGATGAGCGTACCTATGATTACACGATCGCTCTCCGTATCGTCAGTAGCCATGATGGCATGACGGCCGACTGGGTTCGGATGCCGCACGAGCTTCTCGCGCGGATTTCCGCTCGAGTGATCAATGAGGTCAAAGGCGTCAACCGAGTTTGCTACGATATCTCAAGTAAGCCGCCAGCCACGATCGAGTGGGAATAGGAGAGGCGACAGGGCTTACGGGAGCCCGACAAAGACAGGTGTGATTTCAAACTTCACGCCGTCAAATAGCCCCTTGTCCGTCAGTTTAAGGGAGGGACTCCTTTCTTGAGTGTATTGAAACGCCTCTATTTTAGTGGGGGGAGGTCTTCGGTGATCTCCTCATTACACGCAATCGGCCTTGCCAGCGTTGCGGGCGGGTGGTTTCGTAGATCCTAGAATGGCGACACCGGACATATTTTCCGCAGAAGACCTAGTCTCGACCCCGGCCATATTCGCGGGCTTCGAGCCTCCTGTGCGTCTGGCTGTGATCGGCGATCCCGTAGCCCACTCAAGGTCGCCTGGCTTTCAAAATGCCGCTCTCCGCGCTTGCGGCATTCGGGCCGCATACACACGTCTTCATGTTCCGCCCTCGCGGTTCACTGAGGTGCTTCGCGCCCTTCCTGCCGCTGGTTTTTTGGGAGCGAATGTGACGATCCCCCACAAGGCTTCCGCTCTTGCTGGCGTGGATGTGGCCGATGCTTACGCGCGAGCTTCGGGCAGCGTCAATACGATCGTTGTCAACGGTGACAAGCTTCATGGATTCAATACAGACGGGCCTGGGCTCTCACGAGCGATTCGTGAGGAGTTTTCCCTCGATCTGCGTGATCTACGCGTTGTTCTTCTCGGGGCCGGTGGCGGGGCTGGGCGCGCGATTGCGGTTCAATGTGCGATGGAGCGGTGTGCTCGTCTGGTTCTGGTGAATCGAACACTCGAAAAGGCACGACTCTTGGCTGCTGAACTTGCGCCCTATTTTCTCTCCGAGCGACTTTCCGGAGCCGTGGATCGATTGGTGGCGATTCCGTTTGAGGAAGAAGATCTGAGGCGTGAGTTGGAAAATGCCGACATTGTTATCAACGCCACCTCGCTTGGAATGAAACGATCCGATGCGCCCGTGATCCCAGCCTCGCTCCTCACTCCCAACCTGCTCGTTTACGATGCGGTTTACACTCGGGGTGGATCCAGATTGATTGAGGATGCCGCTGCCGTAGGAGCGCGTGGAGCTAACGGTCTTGGAATGCTCCTCCACCAAGGGGCCCTTGCTTTTGAAATTTGGTTCAACCGCCCTGCCCCTCTCGAAGAGATGCGGCGGGCTCTCCTTGCTGATTTATGATTCTCACTATTGGACTCACCCAGTTTGTTTTTGTTTCCCTCGGCATTCTTACCCTGAATGTATTGCTCAAGGCGGGCGGCTATGCTCCCAATGTGGCTTCCTCTTTTCCTCCCTTCCCGGTGTGGTTGGCCTTGAATAGCCTTTGGGTGTTCATTCTACCGATGGCGTGGATCATTTTTGCCGGTTTGTGTGGCTATTTTCGCCGAGGCCCGTTGTCCGAATCTGCCGCGCGCGTGTCGGGAGTGGGAATCATCGTGGGAATATTCCTCGCTTACTTCTACGCTTGCGCTCAGTTGATCTAGGCAAATGCAGAGGGTTTCTCCCCATGGAATAGTTTTTTGAACATTGGCACTGTTGATGCTGTCCAATTCAACAGAAAGCGAAGCCATGAAAAACTACTACAAAAAAATCAATAGCACCAAATATTCACTCGGTGAACTGATCTCCATAGTCGGTTCCTGCGCGAAGAATAGCCGCGAAACAATAGCTGCGATGGTTGACCTGCTCGAGAGCGGGCGTGTCGTGATACGCAAAAACGGCCAAGTCCGCCGCGTACGTGTCCAACACGCAAGGTAGAACATCCTTCCCCGATTGTCCGGGGTGTCGCGTCGACTGGGTGGGAGGCGCGCATCCCGGCACGGTGGGGGAGCTGTTTCTCCCTGTCGCCCTTTTTTTGAAAAGACTTACTCCGGTAAGTGCCCCAGAACGATCTCCATCGCGGCTGAGACATCGGGAGCAATGAAGTTTGCTCCTACCGAAAGGTGTTTTTTTCCGTAGCCTGTTTCCACTAGGATCGTGCGGCAACTCGCAGTTTTCCCACAAAGGATATCGATGTCCTTATCCCCGATCATCCAAGATCTCGCGAGATCGATGCCGTGGTCGCTTGAGGCTTCATCGAGCATTCCAGTGCCCGGTTTGCGGCGGTGGGTTGGATTTGCCGAGGCATCTGGGCAAAAATAAACCGCATCGATCAATCCATCTAGTTGTCGTCCCAATTCGGCATTAACCGCTTCGTATTGGGCTTGGGTTATTTTTCCCGAGGAGAGACCGCTCTGGTTGGTGATGATAACGATCATCCAACCGGCTTCACGGAGTCGCGCCAATCCTGCGGCGGCACCTGCAATGGCCCGCACATCGGCAGGGTTGTTGCAGTAGTCCACCTCTTCCATGAGGGTTCCATCCCGGTCGAAAAAAACGGCCGGCCGATCAGACATTTTTATGAAATGCGCTTTGGAGTTCCTCGGCGGTGAGGGTGGCTGTACCGAGTTTCGCGACGACCACGCCACTGGCGTGGTTGGAAATCTCTGCGGCCTCGGCGGGAGTGGCGCCAGCGCAAATGGCAAGAGTGTAAAGTGCTATTGCTGTGTCGCCTGCGCCAGAAACATCGAAAACCTCCCTGGCGCGCGTCGGCGTGTGATACGGGGCGGCATTTGACTGGAATAGGATCATTCCGTGCTCACCAAGGGTCACCAGCAAACCTGGAAGGTTCCATTTTTGTAAAAGCTGAGATCCGACCATTTGCAGAGCCGCATCGGAAAGGGGATCTGAAGTGGCTCCCGGATCGCGGAGCCCGGCCATGGCGAATGCCTCAAGTCGGTTGGGTTTCAGAAGGTCAACCCCAGTCCAATTCAGCGGGTTCATGGGGTTCGGATCGGCTGAGATGAATTTGCCGGAGCCTTTCGCTATTGCTGTGACGCGATCCTTCAAGCTTTGACTGAGAAATCCCTTTCCGTAATCCTCAAAAATAATCGCATCAACCGAAGGGATGAGGGCGGTGACGACTTCGCAGGCTTGGTCGATGATGGCCTCGCTGGCCACGCCGCGCTGCTCGCGATCCACGCGAACGACCTGCTGTTGGCGGGCGACGATCCGAGTTTTCACGATGGTAGGGCGTTCTTGGTCGGCCACCAGTGCATCGGTTGAGATTCGTTCCACCCCAAGCAGGTCTCGCAATCTTCCCGCATGGGAATCCGTTCCAACAAGCCCACAGAGATGAACCCCTGCACAGAATGGCCTCAGATTACGGGCTACATTGGCCGCCCCGCCGGGGTAGGAAGATTCTTCCAGCACTTCGACCACCGGCACTGGGGCCTCCGGTGAGATGCGAGAAACCGTGCCCCAAACAAATTCGTCCAGCATCACATCGCCGAGCACAAGTAAGCGTCGGTCGCCCGCTACGCTAAGAAGATGTTGTAATCTGTCGGGTTTCATTCCAAGTTGTAGGCGAGTTCTAACCTGACCTCGCCCGCACAACAAAGCTCAAATTTTGAAAATGCCGAATATCCTCAAACCAGTGGCCGTCGCAATTCTGTTTGCAGCCGCTTCCGGCTTGAATGCCCAGCCGACACCCGATGCGGTTGACCTATCTTCTTTTCCTGCGAAGGCGATCGACGATGTCGTTGTTCCAGTGCCAAGCGAGGTTTTCCTCGTTCTCGACAAGCTCGGGAATCCGAACTGGCGTGGAGAAATGCGCGAATCTCTTGGTCGCCAAACCGGCAATCGGGCTCAAGCGGCCTTACTTTTAGGAACCGTCATTGCCGAGGGCTTCGTTGCAGTCGAGGCGGAAGATCCTGAAAAAGTGAAAGATATCGGTCGACGCGTGCTCGCCCTTTCCAAAGCTATCAATGTCGAAAAAGCCGTCCTAGAGCGCAGCAAAAGCATCATAGACAAGGCCGATGTGAAGGATTGGAAAGCGGTGCGCAAGGAGTTTGACGGGGCGCTCCAAGACGTCAAGGGGGCCATGATCGAGTTGGGGGATGGAGACTTAGCTCAGCTTGTCAGCGTAGGGGGATGGATTCGGGGTACGGAGGTGCTTACCTCCATTGTGCGCAAAAGCTACACCACCGATGGTGCCGAGTTGCTACACCAACCCGCTCTCGTGAACTTTTTTTCCAAAAAACTGGAAGCCATGTCGAACAGGCGACTTGCTGATGATGACCTCGTGATCCGCATTCGAAAAATGCTGACCAGTATCCGTCCGCTCATCGGCGATGAAGAAGGCGCGCCAATTCCTGTCGAGAATGTGAAAAAAATCAACCAACTAACCCGCGATATCGTCGTCAGTATCACATCGCAGGAGACTTGAATTTTTTTGTGAAGAAAATCCTTCCCGTCATTTTACTCGCCTTCGCTCTCACCACTGCCTTTGCCTATGTGGATGACGCCCTGTCATTCGCCCAAGAGGCCGCGCTTCCTTATGTCAAAAAGGGGTTCTCTGTTCGTGAGGATGCTTGGGGTGGTGATCTTGGCGTGAAGGAGCAGCAGGCCATGCAGGCCCAGCTTTTCAAGGGCAACGAATATTGGTTTTGCCTTGGAACGGACGTCAAAGGTGCGGTTCTGACCGTTAATATCTACGATTCTAAGGGGAAATTGGTGAATGTGGAGACCACTCGTACCGGACGACTTTCGGCCGTGCGTGTCGTTCCGCCAAAAACCGGTTCCTATTTTGCCATCGTGACGGTTGTCAAATCCTCTCAAGAGCGTACGGGTTGGGCTTTGGTTTACGCCTACAAGTAGTACGGCGATCATTGGAAATGGAATCAATAACCTTGGAATTCGAAAATGCCCGGACGGCCCAAGCCCTCCACGGCAACGATCCTCGTCTCCTCCATGATCTTGAGGCCCGACTGCAAGTCCATGTGACCTCGCGTGACGGTTGGATCCGCATCGAAGGCGAGGCAGCGTCGCTCGCTCGTGCACGCGCCGTTTTTAATCAACTCCACTCCGCCGTGAAGAGTGGCATTTCCATCCATCGACATGAGTTCCATCATGCGCTGGAGTCGGCCGCGAGCGACGGGAATGCGGAATCCCTGCAAAGCCTCATCGACACTCGCATCCATTGCTCTCCGCGCAAGCCGCCGGTCGTTCCGCGTACCGCTGGACAGAAATCCTACGTGCAGGCGATCAATGGTCACGATATCACTTTTGGAATTGGTCCGGCTGGCACAGGAAAAACCTACCTCGCCGTTGCATCGGCCGTTGCCGCTCTTAAGCAGGAAAAAATCAACCGCATCATTCTCACTCGCCCGGCAGTCGAAGCGGGAGAGGCGCTTGGCTTTCTGCCTGGTGATCTTGAGGAAAAAATTCTTCCCTATTTGCGACCGCTTTATGACGCACTGAATGACCTTCTGGATGCCGACGAGTTGCAAAAATTAATGGATCGCAACATTATCGAAATCGCTCCTCTGGCCTATATGCGTGGCCGCACGCTGAGCAATTCGTTTGTGATCCTCGATGAGGCTCAGAACACGACAGCTGAGCAGATGTTTATGTTTCTCACTCGTATCGGCATGGGCTCCCGCTGCGTGGTGACGGGTGATGTCACCCAGATCGATCTTCCCCGCAATAAATTGAGTGGCCTAGTCGAGGCTGTCGGTGCCCTTCGGGATATTTCTGGTATCGGCATGCATTTCTTCACTGAGAAGGATGTCGTCCGCCACCCGCTCGTACAGGCGATCATCCTCGCTTATAAAGATCACCGAGGATCTCGCGAAAGCAGAATTTGATATGTTTGGAATTTTTAGACGTTGGCGACTTGTAGGTAAGGGATTAGATTGCGGCAAGCGCCGTCGCACCATCGAGGAGAGTGATTTTCTGCAAGCGCTGCAATCCGGTTGGACCGTTCGTTCGATCCTCTTGCTCGCATTCGTGGTCGGCCTAGCGGGATTGATTTTCTCGGGTCAGCAGGAAGAGCCTGCCAAAAAGTTCCTTCTCTGCG